>NZ_JAAGPH010000077.1:0-37041 GCF_017104705.1 Burkholderia sp. Se-20373
TTCTTGAGCGCATCGCTGACCATCCGATCAACCGCATCGACGAGTTGTTGCCGTGGAACGTGGCGTCGGCGCTGCCGTCTACTGCCCACGTCGAACCCATCCGATAGCATCGCGCTCCCGTCGTCAAGGACCTACGCTACGGTGCTGGTCGAGTGCTTACCCTCGCACCGGAATTGCTTGCTGAACTTGGCAGCGAACTTGGTGGTTGCGATTTTAAAGATCAGAGTCAAATTGATTTTCTGACTAGGGCTACGTCATGCGATGTGCAGGCCGCTCCTGGCAACGGCCAAACAACGTTGCTGGCAGCAAAACTAGTATTGCTCTCGCCCAACTGGCCTTCTCGTAAACGGGGTGTCTGCGTCATCTCGCACACGAATGCTGCTCGGACGGAAGTCGAGGATTTGACCTCGATCCTAATTTCGACAACAGCAGTGCATCTGCCTCATAGCTTACTGGTGCTGAGCAGAAAAGCCAACACGGCGCGGATACGTCCGTCTCCGCTCTCAGGTTGTCCAGGTACAGGACGAGGTTAAAGGCCGTTGGCGTTGCCGAGACTGTCGACCGCCATGAAGTGCCGCGCCGGCGTCTGAACTTGGCTGGAGGGCCCATGCAGGCGCATGGGTACGATGGCAGACTTGCTCACATGCGTCAGTTTCATCCGATGAATCCTGCCTCGGCCATCTGCAGATACTTGATCGCGACGCACGCGCGCCCCTCAGATACGAGTGTCTGCGCCGTTTTGTAACCAAACTGTCGCAGCGGCTCGTTCTTGAACCAGAAAATTGCACGCTCGACATCGCCGGTGACGTCAGTGGCTGCGCGAAGCACCCGGAGCGTTTCGCGCAAAAAGAGTTGGATCGTCTCGGAATTCGGCGCACGGCTGATCGTGCTCCGGTGGACATGAGCTTGCGTAGCGAGATCCTGCAGTTCAAGGCGAAGCACGCTGATGTAGCGACGCGGCGAAATCGACACCGGGCTGACGTCGGCGTCTTGCAGGTAGTTCATCAAGGCGCCGAAATCAGCCTTGAACGTCGGAATGGCTTCAGCTTGAGCGGACATTTGGCGATCCAATGCAACACGTTTCCTACGTCATAGTAGCGCGAAGACTACTGGTTGCTCCAAGAGGCGAAAGGGTTCTCGGGTTCGATCCGCTCGGCTTGCAAAGCAAGGTGAACAGAGATGCTCCATGCGGCCGCGGGACGCTCGTTTTTTGCATGAGCGTGCACACGCCGACGATGGCACTATCGGGCGAGCCCGAAAAGTGATTTTACATACGCTAAATTGCCATCCGGCCGTACTGTAGCAGCCATATCCTATTGTCGTGTTTTTGACTGCTGGCATGCTGGACGGCTCGTTGAGCGAGCGCGGAGCCGACCATGCAGCCAGCCGGATTGGTGACACTGACGATGCGAGAGTTTGATCGACTCAAGGTAATCTAGGCCGTGGTGGACACGACCTTCGCAACAACGCGCTGTAATTCAGATTGTCGGCGAGCAGTTTGCAATAGGACACTTCCTGGACATCGGGGCGCGACTATCTAAGAGTGTGATTCGAGTGGATGCGCGTCTCTTTGATGTAAGCAAGCTCAATATTCGATGAGAGTCGGTGATGTCGCGCCAATGGTGATGGGATTGCTTATCGCGGCCTTCCTCGTCGGTGAGTTGGTGAGTCACAAGTCCGCAATCACTATGAACGCTAGCGTGACAAAGATTGGCCTTGCACGCAAAACACTACTGCTTTAGAGACCAGAGCTTTTCAGAAGCTTTGATGGTGAAATATTCAGAGCGTCAGCGATTCGGATGAGGTTGAGGATGGTCAAATTGCGCTGGCCTCTTTCGATACGGCCCATGTGACTTCGATCGATTCCCGTGAGAAGGGCAAGCGCTTCCTGCGAGACGCCAAACTCCAGCCGGCGAGCACGGACCGTCGCGCCAATCGCGGCCAGATGTCCTGCATCGTCCCGTTTGCCAGATACCCTTTGCATCCAATGATGGTCGCGGTATGATGCTCGTTTGGCCACGGCATTTACGACCCATTTTCTCGGGTACGGCCAGTTTCTCTAGCTGCAAGGCATATGTTTTTGATTCAGGATGGGAACCGTCTACCGTTTCAGTCGGCGATGGCCGGTGCGGCTGTATGGGCGGTGATGGAACAGTGGACGCCTGGCGACTTACTGGTTCTACGGGTGTCTGAAAAGCGAGCACGCGGGATTCCCTGCGTGATCTGGACGGATCTCACATCGGGAGCAGCATCGCTGAAGCAGTTTCTCGACGGCAGTAACGTGCTGCGAGGGGCGGCGGTGGTCAGCACGCGCCGTGCGCGTCAGGTAGATGACTGGTATCTGGATCCACTGAGCGAAATCCGGGTTGGGGCGACCGAATTAAGCGCGGACGACCGTACATTGCTGACGGTGACGCAGTTCACGACGGTGACGGGGCGAAAGTTTTCCGTGCCGAGCGGTTTCGCGACGCGCTACGCCCGAGGCAAACGAGTCTGGCAAGCAAGGCGATCGCGTCCGGGCTCGGCGCCGAAATGATCGAGAAGGGCGCGTGTTCCGATGGACAGGCCGTGTGCGCGGATTTGCCTCTCGTAGTGGGATGGAGAGGAAGTCCGGGTGTTATGTGCTGAATGTGCCCAAGGTGAACGACTATGACGTATACCCGCTTCCACAACGGGCCGACTTGGTCGGTACCATCCAACGGTCGTGGCAGTTGGGGAAATCGTTTCTTCGTCGATACCGAGTTCACGGATTTCGAGGCACCTCAACTCATTAGTCTCGCCATCGTCGGGGAAAACGGATCTGAGTTCTACGGCGAATGCACGGACTACGATACTGCGCGCTGTAGTGACTTCGTTCGGGCCGCGGTGCTGCCGCAACTGGGGCGATTCAGGGAGCGCGCGATGCCGTTTAATCAACTGCGTCAGGCGCTGCGGGCTTGGATCGGAGGTATCCCGACTGGCTCTAAGCCGGTGCTCTGCTATGACCTGGTGACAGACTTGAGCCTGGTGCAATTTCTATTCGATGGCCAGTTGCCTGAGGGTTGGATGCTCGAGGATATCCGTGGCCAGATCGACCCTCGGCGGCAAGCCGAATACTTCGCACGGCATGGCGGCGAGCACCACGCACTGCACGACGCTCGAGCGAACGCGTATGCTTACATCGGTTGACCGTGATCCAGTCGAGGCCGCTGCGTGGCCGGCAGCAATTTTTTCCCCTATGCCGCACCTAGCCTCGTGTGTTTGACGCGACTATTGGACTGCGCGGGACGTGCCTCGACGATGTGATCGACGGGGCTGGCGCTGGAAGGCCGCGCTGACCTGGCGCGCACGCTTTGCCTCTTCTCCATGGAGATAGGTCGAGGTGGTGGCCACCGACGCGTGGCGCAGATTGTCACGCACGACGACCAATTCCACCCCGGCGTCCAGCGCATGCGTGGCGTGCGTATGTCGCAGCCAATGGGGGCTGGCGTGCCGTAGCTTCTCGGCAAGCGCCGGATGACGGGCGTTTGCGCGCTCGGCCGTCTCCCGAAAAAACTCACCTAACACCTGCCGCAACCTCGTCGCACTGATGCCGGCGTGGCGTTCCCCGCGACGCTCTGCATTGAGCGCGGCGACCAACGGTGTCGCCGGATGCCAACGAGTGCGCATGACCGGCAGACCCCGCGCCTTCAGTGCGCGCCGCAGCGCGTCTCGCGCGAGGGGCGGCAGGGCAACGCGCCCCGATTTCGCCCCTTTTCCTGTTACCTGCAGCCATAAGGCGCCGCGGGCGTCAGCCGTGATGCCGCCCAGTGTCGCCGCCACCAGTTCCTGTGCCCGCAGGCCCGTCGCGTAGCCGAAATCCAGCACAAAACGCAGTCGCTCTGCAGCCGGTGCGGTCCAGCCAGTCCGCTCGACCTGGTCGGCCGCAGCCCGTACGATCTTCCATTCCCGGCCAGTCAACGCCCGCCCGGTATCGAACGGTGCACGGGCTGCGCCGCCGCGCACTGTCACGCCTGCAAACGGATTGAGCACGACGTAGTGTTGGTCAACGAGCCATCCGAAGAGGGCGCGCAGGATGGCCAGCGCATGGGCCGCCGACCGCGCTGTCAGGTGTCCCGTGAACGGACGCCACGCGGGCGTCGTGCGCGGGCGCGGTGGACCGATCCAGCGGGCGGCGGGCGTCGGATGGCGCAGGAAGGCCCGATAGGCGATCGCGTCGTCGGTGGTGAGCGACGAGAGGGGCTGGCGGCGCTCGACAATGGCCCACAGCAACAGCCGTTCGGCCTCGCGCCGGTAGGCACGCACCGTATGGGTGCCCTCGTGGAGTTCCAGCCATGCCTCGATTGCCTGGTGGTCGTTGGCGGCGGCGAGGCCGCAGGTGTCGGGCGGGGCCCGGAAGCGGCCCCGCGAACCATCCAGGTCAGCGGGCAGTGCATCCAGGGACCATCGCGGGATCAACTGAACGGTCGCGGTCTCGTACGGAACGAGCGCGGCGGCACGCTGGGCCAGGTTCGAGTGCGCCGCGACAAAGGTTGCGACGCGGTGCGCACCCTGGCGCCCCAGCCCAGGCATCGCTAGCCACCAGCCTTGGCGATGGGCCATCCGGACCAGCAGGTCGGCGAACGAGTCGACGCCAGCGGCCGCCAGTGCACGCACGATGCGCGGCGGCAGCCAGTGGGTCACCGGGTCGGTCGGCTGTGGCGCCGGGATGGGGGTCGTCCGCAGGACGTCGAGCGCGGTAACGACCCGTGCCGCGTGGCGGGTACGATCCGCGGCCGGGTGCGTGAATAGCGGGATCAGATCATCGCGCCGACGGGCGGCTGCGCACGCGACGAGCTGGCGACGGATGCGGCTCAAGAGGCCACGCGATGACTGGCCATCGGCCTTGCGGTGCGGCAGGTAGCGCTCAACTGCCGCGCGGGCCGTGAGCCCTGCGTGCCAGGCACGCAGGGCGGCCAGCGAAGCGAGATCGGGCAGGGCGGGCGCAGTGAGATTTCCACTGGCTGGCCCTGCGGAGGAGGTCGACGCAGTTCTCATGCAACCAGTTTAGGTCGCGCGCAAGGCACTGGCGATAAGACTATTTATCGCAAACGCTGCGTTCACTCATCTACCGATGGGCGGCGTGTTCAGTCATGCTCCGCAGCTGGCCTGGGGTATCCCCTCGCCGAGCGGAGAGAACCGTTCGCGACCGCGCTTGGGGTCGGCTGATCGGTGAACCGGAGGTGACGATCGTGATCCGCGCGAGTCCTTCCACTGGAGGGACGCGTCCACGCCCGGGATCGCCTTATTGCTCGATGAGGTTCGCGGTTGTCGGGAGTGCCAAGGCATCGCGCGGGGCACCTGTCGTGGCCTGTACACGATGGACCAGCGAGCGTGCGTTCAGGGCGCCTCCTAAACTGAAGGCGACGATTGCCATAATGGGGAAGGCGAACACCATTAATACGATGGCGGCTTGGCGTTGATCCGTTAATCCTTTGCTGACGGTGTCTTTGAGTGTACCGTCAGCAAAGCCCTTGCAAATGGCCACCGTCTCGTTATCGGTTAACCGGGTCAAGGCCGGAGCCGGCAGCGGGAAGCTCGCGCAAGACCGAGCATCAAGCCGCCAAGGTTTTCCCCGAACACCCTCGACGCTCGCACCGTCGCTCCAAAGCCACGTCTTGGAGGCATGCATGGTGAGGAGTGTCGTTCTCGAGGTACTTGCCTTGAAGGTCAATACTAAGGCCGTCGCGATGACCGCGAGCAGGGCGGCACGTGCGATGAGATGTCGCGTCCGTGGTGCTGTGAGCGGCTCGTCCTTGGATGGATCGATGCACGCGCGCGCACGTTTGACCTCAATCGGGGTGAGGCGGTGACGGTCCATCCAAGACAGCAGCCGATGCAGGTCTGCAACCGATCGGGCCGATACCCCGTACACCAAGCGAAAGCGTGTCAAATCAAGCTGAGCTTGCCCGAAGGACTGCAGTTTCGTGTCGTTGAAATCTTTGTCACCGACAAACGTGCTCCATATCTTTTCTCGAATGATCTGGGTGGAGTTCAGGCGAAAGATCGCGTAGATAGCGAAGCAGGCTGGACCGAGGATCGACAGAATATTGGTCATGAACGGAACGATTGCCGCTCCCAAAATGGCACTCATAGCATCCTTTTGTATTGGACAGGGGATTTAAGCAGTAACGGTAACGATTGACGGCCTCCGCCTTGACAGATGCGACGTAGTGCACATGAGGGTGAAGACGGTGGCTCGCTGCAAGTGGACGACTGGCCGCCCTTTGCGCCATGGCGCGGCACGGCTTGGGTCCGGCTCATGATACGGGCTGTCGCAGGCGGCTGCGGCAACTCGTAGCGATATTGAGCGGGATTAGTCGCGGCTCGCGATTATTTGTCAAAGCGCCATTCCGGTCGCTGGCGAACGAGATCGTCACTTTTGAGCGGCAATCAGCTGAGCCCGAGTTCGTGGCGATGCGCTGCACGGCACACCTTCCAACAAACGCAGGCACGCGTACGGAAATCGACATCAAGCGGATCGCTGGGCGAGCGCTGCGCGGTGTATGCCGATGAGGTCGGAAGCGTTGTTCTCTTGACCTCTTGACCTCTTGACCTCTTGACCTCTTGACCTCTTGACCTCTTGACCGGCCGGATCGTGGCTCATCTCTGTCATTACCGGACCGGATCCAGGCATTTGCTCAAGATGAGGGCGTTCGTGATGAAGGTGCAGTTCGCGAGGTTGGTATTTGCGATGAGGGCCGGTCAACCGAGGCTAGGTTGGCCGGCCGTAATGGCTTCTTTGACAGGTCGGCAGACCGCATTACATGGTGCGAGGAGCGTATTGTCTCGGCAATCGGCCAGGACAGGCGCTCCTGCGAGTGGCGACAGTGACAACTGCCACGCCCACGATCGTCGATCGGATCAGGCGCGGCGAAAGGATCGGTCAGAGCAGCTTCGCCGCACGGCTTCCATCATGTGTGGCAGACGGCTTGTTAGCGGATGGAATCATCAGGTGGCCCGACGTGAGGCTTCGTCTCGTGTACGACTCGGGAAATGAACTGGCGGCTGATCGCGGTGGGGAGAGAATAGAAACGGAAGGACAAGATATATTGGGGTCGCATCATGAGGAATTTTTTTCAAGAGCGCTGACCGGTTTTGCGAAGCCGCTGCTATTTGAGTATATGAAGCGCTGAAAGGGAGGGAGGCCCTATGGCCCGACAATTGACAAAAAAAACGCTGGCCGGCGTGACGATGACCCGATTGCCGCAGGTGCAAGTCGAGGTCGAGGCGCTCCTCGCGTTGCCGGAGGCCTTGTTACTTGAGCGCGCGGCAATCTTAACGAAAGGTTCGAAAGATTACTGTAGTTCCGAGGCACTGGTCGCGTTGTATCGCGAGGCGTGTCGAAGTGGTCATGCAAAGGTGGTGAACGGATTGATCCCCCGACTCACGAATCACTGCAGCAAGATTGCCAGGCACAAGCTCTCCGTGCGCGGTATCGATTCGGAAGAGGCGGTTCAGAACGTCGTGGACAGGTTCGTTGACTTGCTGGTCGCCGCCGCAGGGGATGGACAATGCGAGCAGCTCGATTTCTTTGAGGTGCTATTCGACAACGCGGTTGCATCGCTCGCAGCGAGCGAGGCCCGCCGCGCTCATGTCAGGCATTCGCGGTCCTTGCCGATCTCCGAAGACGCGTACGACGAAGACGCGCCGAATCAGGATCTGGCTGACCGGGCCAAGGCCGACCTGTCATTGCCACTGGGGCTGACCGAGCCAGAGCGGGGCGTGTTCACCGCACAAGTGCTTGCTGAAATTTCGAATCTTCCTGAGCCGCTACGAACGCTGGCCATCATGACTGTTCTTGGTGTTCAGAGCGAGTCGAACGACCCGATGGAACTGACCATTTCCGCCACGCTTGACGTCAAACCGAAGACGGTGAGGAACCGTCAGAAACGAGTCGCAGAGAAGCTCGTCAACTTTAAGGAGTGAATGATGACCATCAACAATCCTCAAGGCAAGCTGCAAAGTGAGGAGGTGCTGTTGCAATTTGCAGCGGAGCGGGAGTTGCCGACCGCTGATCAGCTGAGCCACTACATTCAAGTGTTCCCTCAGTACAAGGATGAGCTCATCGATTTCGCAGCGTCGTTGGTCCATGATCAGTTCTCTGCGGAACCCGTCGAATCAGATGCCACCCGGTTGGTCGCTAGCCGAGCCGTGAGCCGCTTCCATAATCTTCGCTTCGAGCAAGAAAGGGCGCAGGCCGGACAGGTGTCGAAAAAGGTGGAAAACCCCATTGCGCCCTTGTCGCGCACGGACTTCGGCAGTCTTGTTGACGCATTGGGTTTGCCTAAGCAAGTGGTGACCAAGCTGCGAGACCGAAAGATCAGTTTTTCGACGATCCCGAGCGGTCTTATCGACGTGCTAACTCACAATCTGAAGGTCGCGCGGGATGTCACCGTTTCTCACCTGATGGCGAGACCGGAGGTGGCAAGACTGGCCACTTCGTCGTGCACATCCAGCGGTTCAACGTCCAACAAGCAGGAATCGTTCGATGAGGCTTTACGGCATGCTGGGCTGTCTTCGGCTGAAATTTCAGTGCTCATGAAGCGCTTTGCCGGCGAGCATTGATCGTCGATTTTCCCTATCCTTTCAGGATGTTCCCGTTCTGACCAATTGTCCCATCAGTCTGACAACGAGCTACCATACCTCCAGTTTGACCTCGATTGGCCATGAAACGTGCAGTCACGCGCGCTTCATGGCCAATCAGACGCCGCGCAAGCCTCCCACCACAATTTCCTCTCTGCTCCCCCCGACTCGACCGTAGAGTCGATGTGACGTCTCTCGTGCTGAGATTCTTCATGCACATGCCCTGATCCAGGGCCGTTCCGTATGTCCTCAGTGGCGGTTCTGCCTGCCTGATGGGGAAGGTGGTCGCGGAGTTGCTGGTTCCTTGAGTGATCGGAGCAAAAAAGCGCCGCGAGACTTTCCGGTTTTTGTGACTCGAAGCGATTTCCCTTATGAAGGCCACCATCAGCATTCGGCTGGTAAGGTCAACGATAAGGATTGCGAATCATGACTATTTTTTACCAAATGCAAAATTGTCGCGAGGTTCGGAGCCTGGATGTGGTCGAAGGCACCACGCTGGCTGAACTGGTCAGCGCGGTTTCCGGGGGCATGTTTGAGCAACTGAAGGTCTTCGAAGAGGACGGAGACCTGATGCTGACGGAGGAACGGCTGATCGTGGTTCTGCGCGAGAAGCGTCATCCGAAGCTGCATTTCCACCCACGCTGCGAGGTCAAGGTGGTGGTCCATTTCAATGGCCGGGTGATCGAGCGCCTGGCGTCGCCTGCGATAACCGTCAGCCGCCTGAAGTTGTGGGCTGACAGTGAGTTCGGTGTCGATCCCGTGCACGCCGCGGAGCACGTGTTGCAGGTGAGCGGGACGACCGAGCGCCCGATGGGTTCGACGCACTTGGGTGCGCTCACGCAGCATGGCAGCCATTGTGTTTCGTTCGACCTGGTGCCGAACGAGCGCTTCCAGGGGTAAGACATGGACACCGCTCAACCGAGCTTGACACCCGACGCACGCGCCTTTGGTGCGGATGTCGCGGCGGCGCCGTTCTGTCTCGGTGTGGCGGACGAAAAGTGGCGTCTGCGAGAGATCGTATGGCCGAAAGCACTGATCGACGTAACGGCGTCCGTGGGTACCTTCAGTTTGCGCTTTGACCTCAGTGGCTTCCCAGCACAGCCGCCGACCGCTCAACTCTGGGACTCGGTGGCCAACTGCCCGCTACCGTTTCACCGATGGCCGCGTGGTAAGGGCGGGCGAGTCAGCGACGTATTCCGATCTGACTGGCAGCAGGGCACGGCGCTCTATCTGGCCTGTGATCGGGTGACGATCATGACGCATCCCAACTGGGCTACCCAAATGCCAGCCAGGCTTTGGCGGACCGACGGATCCATCGTTCAGTATCTCGAGGAAGTTTATGTCCTTCTCAATTCGGAAGACTATTCGCCGCCTTTGGTCGCCGCAGCATAGGTTGGTGTGCGACGTCTGGCTGTGGCGTCGATTGGTGCGCGGACTGCGGCACCGCAGCGACGGACGAAGGGAAAGTGGCGCGTTCCTGCTTGGTCATATCGACGGCGAGGTGCGCACGATAACGAACTTCGTGATGTATGACGACATCGATCCGCATGCACTCGATAGTGGGTACGTCCATATCGACGGTTGCCATATGGGACGTCTCTGGGCGCTCTGTCGTGAGCAAGGCATGTCAGTGGTGGCGGATATCCATACGCATCCGGGTGGATACGGCCAGAGTGACACAGATCGGCAGAACCCGATGGTCGCGGTGAGAGGGCATATCGGAATCATCGTGCCGGACTTCGCGGTGCGAACCGTGTCCCGGCAGAACTTGGGCATCTATGTGTACCAGGGGGCGCACAAATGGGATGAGGTCGGCGAGCGCCGAAATCGGAAATTCATGTACATCGGCTTGTGAGGGCAATCGTGACCAACCAATTCGAGGCAGAGTCGTTGCACCGTACAGTCAAGCGACTGGTTGATAGCGGGCGAGCGAAGTCTTTCGATGAAGCGCAGGCTATAGCCGAAGGATTTCGCCTTCACCTTGACCTGTCGGCGTCACGCTGCCTGCACGAGCAGATCGCAGCGATTGCACTTGTGGAGTTGGGGCGACGTGCGTTCCTTGGTGGCGTATCCGTATCGGGAGCCCTTGATGTGGCGCTTCACCAGACGCTTGGCGATGAGACCTTGCTGCGCGACGCGCTGACGCGTGCAGGTGCGAGTGCGGCGGAACCGGCAGACGGTGTTCCGATCATTAAGGTCGGCGCCGCCGGTGATCCGCGTTCGCCGTTTCATCTCCGCCTTCTCATGGCGGGTTGGCGCGCAGGCGTGGCCCCGGTGAATGAGCCGTTCGAGATGGTTGCGGCCAGCGAGGAATATGTCATGCCGCTTGCCGCGGTGGCATCCGCGGCGCTGGCGGTGAGTCAGGCATTTCGTTATGTCAGCGACGGATATAGCGCTGGGTCAGAAGACATCGGTCTGTCGCTGTGGGCTCCTGGGACATTGGCGTGGTCGGCTGCGCACGCCGACGGACCCAGACTGCAGGTGCTCCCCTCGTCGGTGTGGTTGCTGGGATTGGGACACCTAGGGCAAGCATTTGCATGGTGTTTGAGTCTACTGCCGTATCCGCCCGGCAGGGACAAGCGGCCACGTCTGCTCCTGCAGGACACGGACGTGGTTGGCGCTTCGACGGAAAGCACCTCGGTGCTCACGAACGCGGATCACATGAACAGGAAGAAGACCCGGGTCGTGGCCGACTGGATGGAGCATCAGGGTTTCGCCACGAATATCGTGGAGCGCGGCTTCGATGCGTACACGCGGCGCGGCACCGATGAACCTTCGCTCGTATTCTGCGGCGTCGACAATCCGGAAGCCCGTCGCGCGCTCGACTCTGCAGGCTTTGGCTTCATTGTCGAAGCCGGCCTGGGAAGCCGGTACGACGATTTCCAATGTCTTCGTGTGCACACGTTCCCGGCCTCTCGATCGACCGCCGAAACTTGGCGGCCGCGTCCGCAGCAGCCAGAGCCGGTACTTAGAGACGCCTATGCGGCATTGATGGCGCGGGGTACTAACCGTTGCGGAGTCGTTCAACTGGCGGGAAAGGCGGTTGGGGCGGCTTTTGTCGGTGCTTTCACGGCAGCGCTCGCTGTCTCGGAGGCCTTGCGTGTCCTTCATGGGTATGCACCGAGTGAAGTGGCAGACCTCGATATGTTCGCGCTGGGTTGCCGCAGCATCGTCCAGAATCGCCGGGATTACCGTTGTATCAATCCCGGGTTCATTGCAGTTGAGTAGTTCGGTCAGGCGTGACGCTTGCAAATAAACCATGAAGAAGGAAACGGATCAATGAGCCACTACGAGAACACATCGGTTAAGGTCAAAGGCGTTGGCAACCACGTTGGAGACAAGGTCAAGGTTACGAACAACCATGTGACCAACAACATGTATCGTGAGCCGCCGAAAAATGGTGGCGGTCCGCCGGACGGATTGTTGCCCATCGCGTTTCTGGCGTTGCTGGTCGTCTGGTTTTTCTTCCGCCACTTCGAACAGATCGAATCGCTTCTCAAGAACGCGAGTGTTGTGGCGATCATCCCGAGTGCATTGGCATCGCTCATCGCATTTGGGCGGGATCGCGATCTTGCGCCCACGACGCTGGCTCTCCTTCCAGCCACTGGTGCTGCGCTAACGGCGTACGTGCTGCTCGGGATCATTCACAACAACGTACCGCCGCAGATCCTGGCATTTGCTGCGACCGCAGCGGCCGGCAAGTTCTGGGCGACCTTGATCCGGGAAGACTTCCAGGTCGTGGTGCAGAACGGCGGCGCGATTGCGCTATGCGTTTTTGCAATTGCCGTCAACGGGCTTGCAGGGCTGCGCGCGTTCGCGGCCACTAATAACAGCTGGTGTGGATGGCTGTGGACGCTGACGTGGCGTTATTCGCCCGTACGGCATATCTGGAGCCAGTTCGTGTTGTTGGGCGGAGCGCTGCTTTTGACGACCGGTCGCGCATACGAACTGTTCGTCTGGTTTCAGGAGGCCATGCGAGCTGCGTTAGCGTGAGAGCGTGCCGGTGCTCTCTAAGGAAGCGGGCAAACAGGCTGACTACGATGGGACTGCTTGACGAAATGAGTGTCATGTAGTCTCATCTGCACATTTTGGTCGGTTTCATGCACGTGAAGTCCTCAAAATTGCACATTTCAGGCGTGCTTCAAGAGCTCTGTGGCGCTGCGATGAGCGCACCGGGCGGGACAGAGCTCGTACAGCGCCTGGCGGACGAACTCTTGAGCGCGGGGCAAGCAAGGGAGGCGGAAACAATTCGCAAGCTTGTCCCGTCGCCTGAAGCCAGGGAGCCCGCCGCAGACGCCCCAGATGGGGCATCGTCGCTGCTTGCTGGCGAGCCGCTGACGCGCAGTGCGCGAGTACCCGTCGATCGGGAAACGGCGGCACCAGTCGCCACGGTCCTGGTGGCTAAGTCAATGCCGGAAGTCAGCCCGATCTTGCCTGACGCCTTGTCGACGGCCGTGAATACCTGGGTGACAGAGTGGAGCCGTGCCAGCGAACTGAAGGCAGTCGGCATTGAACCCGCGCGGAGTTGCGTATTGTTCGGTGATCCTGGAACCGGTAAAACCGAACTCGCGCTCTGGCTGGCGCGTCAGATGAAATTGCCGGTCATCCTTGCGCGATTGGACGGCCTGATGTCGTCCTTTCTAGGGACGACCTCCCGCAATATTGGTAATTTGTTCTCATTCGCGAATCGTCATCGTGCCTTGTTGATTCTAGATGAATTTGACGCAATCGCGAAGCTGCGGGATGACCCCAATGAAGTCGGTGAAATCAAACGCGTCGTTAATACGCTGCTTCAAAACCTGGACGAGCGCGCCCGTCACGGACTGACTATAGGTATTACCAATCATCCCCAGTTGCTGGATCCTGCGGTCTGGCGCCGGTTTGAGTTGCAAATTGAGATGCCCAAACCGGATCAGCACGCACGAACGAGAATTATCGGGCGGTACGCGAAGCCACTCGAATTTGGTCGTGCGCAATCGAAGTTGCTCGCTTGCATTTTGGAAGGCGCGTCCGGCGCTGAAATTCAAGACGTAGTTAATTCGCTAAAAAAGAGTTGGATTTTGGATGGGGTGAATGTATCCTTTGCCGAGCGTCTGCAGACGGTGATTTGCACGCATGCTGCGAGAGTACCGAAGCAAGCGATTGAAATTGTTAATACACCGCTGAAAGAATTTGCTCGAGTCGTGCTTGAGCGATATTCATTCACAACTGCAGAGGTGGGTGAAATATTTGGTGTCAACAGAACAACGATAAGCCGCTGGGTTACTTGACCCGGCACCGGGGAAAGTGATGGCTGCGGACTATCCGCTGTTGTATGTGTCGAATCCGTCGGCTTTGCAGCGGGATAGAAAGACGACCCCAGGCGGAAAAAAGACCGATTTCTATGCCGATCGCGATGCCGCATTCGCGGCACATCGCGCATCCATTACCAACAGTATTCGAACGATCCAGACGCAGCTTGGCGAGAGCAGCGCGCGTTTCGGTCCATCCGGATTCGTCAAGGTCCGCCTTCAGGAAAAGGCTTGGGCGAAATCTCATCGCCCCGTCCAAAGGCTGTTTACGCGAGACACGGCACCGGTTGTTGGCGGGGCTGACATAGGGGAACTCGTCGTTCGTGCTGATGGTGCTGGGTTGAGCCGGGTGATTGAGAGGATCGAGGCGGCCGACGCGAATACGAAGCGCCGGCTCGACAAGCACGGTGACCTCGTTTTAAATCCAAATCGCGAGCGGTCCGAACTGGGCGCGCTGGAAAATCTTCACCTGTGGTCAGCGGCGGACCGCCGTGTTCCGGACGCGAAGCACGCCGTCGTGCGGCTCTATGAGCAGAAACTGGCGCCCATGTACTCGGTGCGCTTTTTCGAACCGATTTCCGATGCGTTGGCTAAGCTTCAGTCGATGCCCGCTGCGCTGCGATCCGCTGATCAGCCCGCTGACACGTTTGTCCGTTCGTTGGCCGAACTCAGTCGTTCCTTGGGCATCTATGTCGTACTCGAGAGCGGGCTCGAATCGATTTCATCGGCATACATTGGTCTGACGACGTCTCCCGGTTTCGCCGTGCTGGACGGCTTTGGCGCGCTGTCAAAAGTTGGCGAGCAACTCCGGGTCGACGGAGATTACTCGTTGGATACGCATCGGACCTTGTTGGCGCTACTGGGCGAGCATCCCGACATCCGGACGGTTGCGATACCGCAATCGTTTGTCACGGATCAGCGCTCCCCGCTTGTCGAGGCTGCAGTGGGGCAGAGAATCCAGCGGACCTCAACGGTTGTTTCTTTGCTTCCCGCGGAGATTCCCGAACCGGTTGAGCGCGTTGCTTATCCCACGGTCGCGGTCGTTGACGGCGGCATCGCGAATACGTTGGGTAGTTGGGTCAAGAGCGTTTATGGTGGCATCCCAGAAAACCATCGCGATCTTGAACATGGAACGTACATCGCCGGATTGCTCGTTGGCGCGCGGGCACTCAATCCCGAATATGGGGCGCGCCTGGAAGATGACGGTTGCTGGCTGATCGATATTGCTCTCCAGACCAAGGACGCATTTGCGGGAGAATACTACGAAAACGGTTCGGCAAAGTTTCTCGACAGTGTCGATCAACTTGTCGGGGAGTGTCGACGGAACCATCCTGTGCGCGTCTTTAATTTCAGTCTGAACAATCAAACTGCAGTTTCACAAAGTGATTTCAGTGAAGAGGCAATCCGGCTTGATGAGATTGCTCGTCGTCACGACGTGTTCTTCGTGATCTCGGCAGGCAATGCTGTAGGCAGCGATGCGCGTCCGGAGTGGGACGATAACCTGATGAATGCCGCGATTCAACTTATTGAAAGCAGGTCGGATACGCTTTGGGGCCCTGCGGATTCTCTGATTAACGTGTCTGTCGGTGCGACCAACGGCCACGGTGTGCCCAACCGCATCCCGGATGCGCCAGCTCGATATAGTCGTCGTGGCCCAGGCGTGCGGGGATCAGTGAAGCCGGACATCTGCCACATCGGTGGCGCGGATACGACCCACGTGGCGGGGTTGACCGGGCTGGTTAGCGTCACCGAGGATGGCTTGGTTGCCGCAGTGAAGGGCACCAGCATGGCGGTTCCCTTGGCGGCCAAGACATTGGCACAGCTCGACCTCGAGTTGGGGCATGAGGCTCGGCGCGAGATCGTGCAGGCCCTCTTTCTTCACAACACGTATTTTCCTGCGCCACTGCGCACCTTGAAGGCACGACGCGTGGGGCGAGGACTGGTCGGCTTCGGCTATCCGCGTCCGAGTTCGGAAACGCTGATTTTGAATAGGCACACGTTCGGCGTGGTCGTATGCGACAACCTGAAAAAGGACGACAACTGCGTGATCGATTTCAGGTGGCCGCGCGAACTCGTTGATGCCGAAGGGCGTTGCCGAGGGACTGCTCGTCTCACCCTGGTCTACTCGCCGCCGCTCGATTTCGATTACGGTGCTGAGGCGGCACGTATCAGTCTGTTGCCTTCGCTGCGTCAGAGAGAGGATGAGACGCAACCACGCGACGTCAACGAGGATGACGAAGAGGAGGAGGAAGAATCGGAAGATGCCACCAAGGTCGGTTGGATCGGCCGGATCAATCCGGTTCATTCGCGAGGCTTGAAGCGCACGTCACGTGAGTCGGCCTTGCTGGTGGATGGACTCAAATGGAGTCCCGTCAAGGTGCTGGAAGGCAGTTTTCGCGGCATCGGCCGGTCGGCCGAATGGCGCATGGCCGTCAATTATGTCGCCCGGAATCAGGTGGAGTTTCCCGAGGAAGGGGTTCCGTTTGCGGCAGTGCTGACGATTACAGACCCGGACGGCAAAGCGAACGTATACGAGGATCTCAAGCAGGAACTGGTGGCGAATTCGGCCACCGTGCTGAACGACATTCGAACCGCGCTTCGTGTGCGTTCGCGGACGCAGGGGTAGTTTTCTCGGATAGCTAGAAATGACGTCGAACACCAAAAAATACATCGTTATGACCGCGACCGTCGAAGGTTCGACGTTTGTCGGTCCGTTTCAACGTTCCGGTTTCCAGGGAGGGGGCGTCACGGCTCTTCTGCGCAAGGCGTTTCCGGCCGGTGCAAACATTCCTGTTACGTCGTCCGCGGTCGATGATGTTGCGATGCTTGAGTTGACCGACGACCAGGTGCGCTCGTTCGAGGTCGCCAACGGAGCGAACAAGTTACATCCGGTTCGAACGTATCGTCTCGCAGCGATCGAGATCGACCGCGCGTTGATGGCGGCCGGCCCGTACTCGTTTGGTATCGTGCCCCAGGTAACGAAGACCCCATTTCGCATTCGAGTGGAGGGCCCCCATGGTCAGCCTGTTGCGAACGCGGGGGTTCTTGTTTGCGAGTGGGGAACGAATAATGTTCTGGAGGGCAAGACGGATGCCACCGGACATGCAACTATTCCCACGGGAGTCGGGCTTGCCAATTTTGTGAGAGTCACGCCGTTTGCTGATTTCTGGGGGCAGTCCAAATCCGGGATCATGGCGATCCACGGGCCTGTCGTCTTCACGCTTGATGCGCTTGATCCAACGTATGTCGATAGCTTCAAGTTCCATTACCCGCCGAATCAGCCGCCGCAGGGCGGGACCCAGGTGGGCCGTCGGGTCAAGGTGGCCGTGATCGACACGGGGGTGGACGACCATCCGGATCTTGGCAATGTGACCCATCGCATTTCTCATACGCAGGCCGACGACGCGGACGATCTGGGTGACAACGGTACCGGGCACGGTACGCACGTCGCTGGAATCATCGGGGGCCGGGGGCGCGTGAGCGGGCTCGCGCCGAATGCAGAGTTGATGAGCTTTCGCGTGTTCGAGCGTGACGCCGTAGAGGCGGACACGCTGTACATATTTGAAGCGGTTCGCAATGCCGTGGATCACGGTGCAGACATCATCAATCTGAGTCTCGGGCAGGAAAAGGTCGACGACGTGCTTGAATCGGCGATCAAGTACGCTGAAGACAACGGCGTACTGGTTGTTGCAGCCTCCGGCAACGACGGGCACAGTGCCCCGGTATTTCCCGCTAACTATCCGGAGGTTGTTTCGGTCGCGGCCGTTGGGCGATCTGGTACATTCCCGTCAGGCTCGGTGCACGCAAGTTGGCCGAAACGGGCGCAGGGAACCGACTCGAACGATTTCGTGCCCGCGTTTTCGAACCATGGAAAGGTCGAGCTGGCAGCGCCCGGCGTCGCGGTCATATCGACCGTCGGTGTTAGCGGCTATGCTGCAAAGGACGGGACATCAATGGCGTGTCCGATCGTCTCCGGTTTCGCGGCGCGGTTGCTCGAGACTGCGCCTGAGTTGGCAGGACGACTGCGTTCCTCTGACCGTTTGGTAGACCTGAAGTCGTTGCTGTACAGGACATGTAATTCGCTTGGATTCGATAAATTTGACGTAGGGAGTGGATTGCCTCACTGATCGGAGCTGCGTCATGAGTCGATATATACTGTTTTTCAAAGGATCCGGCGACATCCCGCAGGATGATCTTAGGACTATTCGGGACCACGCTGGAGTAACGGTCTTGGACGTCCGACCGTCGAAGACTTTGGTACTCGAACTGGACGGTTATGCGGGAGACTTTCTTGCGGATGTCGGCAAGATGAAAGACTGGGTAGCCAGCGAGCAAAGAAAGTACCGATTGAACTAGGGTCTCGTGCTGCAATTGGAGCAACGCCGATCATTGATCTGCCCCCTTCAATAGGGCCAATGGGCTTCTAGCAAAGTCCCTTTAAACCAACTCCTGGAATGCGGCAGGAGCATCCGCGGTTGCCCGATGTTTCGCCGCAAACTCTGACGGCGCAAGGTAGTTCAGTGCGCTGTGCGGCCTTTGCTCGTTGTAGTCCTGACGCCATGCAGCGATGACGGCCCGAGCGTGGGCGAGCGTCTTGAACCAGTGCTCGTTAAGGCATTCGTCGCGGAACTTGCCGTTGAACGATTCAATGTACGCATTCTGCGTTGGCTTGCCCGCCTGAATCAACTTCAGAGTGACGCCGTTCGCATACGCCCACTGATCAAGCGCGCGGCTCGTAAATTCGGGTCCCTGGTCTGTTCGCACCGCCTTGGGATAGCCACGGAAGCGAGCTGCGCGGTCCAATGCCCGAGCGACATACAAGCCTGAGATGCCATGGTCGACGACGATGTCGACAGCCTCTTTCGTGAAGTCGTCGACGACGGTCAGGCACTTCACGCGTCGGCCGTTGGCAAGCGCGTCCATCACGAAATCGATTGACCACACCTCGTTGGGTGCGCCCGGCAATGCCAGTTGCTCGCGCTCAATCATTACGCCGTGGCGCCTGCGACGGCGTCGCACAGCCAACCCTGCCTCACGGTACAGGCGATAGATGCGCTTGTGATTGGCGTGTGTGCCTTCGCGTTCCACCAGGGCGTGCAGTCGCCGGTAGCCGAATCGACGACGTTCTTGCGCCAACTCCACCAGACGCGCCGCTAGCACCTCATCCTCGTGGTCCGGCTTCGCGTCGGAATGCAGCACGCTGCGAGAAAGCCCGACAAGCCGGCAGGCGCGGCGCTCGGAGATGTTGACCTTCTCCCGAATCGCCGACTGCTTCGCGTTTGGCTTGCGGGCTCAGGGCTTTCCCTTGACCACGACCTTTAACGCTTCCATATCGAGCATTGCTTCGGCCAGTAGTTTCTTCAGCCGGGCATTCTCCACCTCGAGGTCCTTGAGCCGGCGGGCTTCCGAGACTTCCATGCCGCGAAACTTCGCACGCCAGGTGTAGAACGACGCATCACTGAACCCGTGCTTCCTGCACAGTTCCTTGACCGGCATACCGACCTCGGCGTCCTTCAGAAACCCGATGATTTGCTGTTCCGTAAAGCGCTTCTTCATGTCCGTCTTCTTCTCCGAAAACGAACTTTACTAGACTCCGGTTGGCCCTGTTTGCAGGGGGCAGGTCACAACTTCGACATACTGATCGGCGCGCACGGTGTTTTCGGGTTGTTGAGTGATGACACCAGATCAATTTTGCGATTCATGTGCACTTGGCCAACCACGAACCATCAACGTGTCGTGACCGACCAAGTTCAGAGTGGGTAGTGTTATCCCTTGATAAGGAAGCGATTGCGGTTTTTCGCGTCCTTGATCCAAGCCGGCGCGCGGCCGCGACCGGACCAAGTTGCACCGGTCTTGGGATCGAGATACTTCGCTTCAACCGGTGTCGTCGCTGCTTTCGTCGTTCGACCACGACGTCCGCCGAAGATGTCCTTCTCAGTAATCCCGAACTCTGCAACTTTGGCGCGGATATCGTCGATGACAGCTTGGAGTTCCGCAAGGCGGGCAGTCTCCGTTTTCTGGGCGAGGGCGTCCATTTGGACCTTCAGCTCTTTGTAAGTCGCCATGCATCCTCCGTTGGTTTGCTACGCATATGATAGTCGATTTGGCTCGAAAAGCACGGTCCTGTGGATCATCATCTCGAATCCACAGTGGTGAATCGAGGATGTGTAAGCGGCAGTCGTGACACGATGGGAATCAATGCGGCACAACAACTCACTCAGCGGTCGCTCGATCGATGATCGGAATGGGGCGCGTCTTCGTTGCGGGCTCCCAGTATCGAAGAGTTGCAGGAACCTTTTTGGGCTGCTTCAATCGATGCCACGCCACAATCGCTAACCATTCGCCGATTGCCATAACGCCCATTGTCAGCCAGTATGTCCAACCTCTACTGGAGATGGCGTGTCCACCGGTGGATGCGTCGAATACCATGAATACTGTTGAACTTGCCATCATTAGTCCTCCGAGCCATAGTTTCAACGTCTCGGCGAGGCGTTGACGGCGCAGGCGCCGACTATTCTCGATGTCAACATCAAACAGTATCTGTTGTTGGACCGCATTCTTCATCCCGTTCACTGGGCCTGAGATGCTGAAAGTGATGGGTGCATTCGCGCTGTATTCGATATCCAAGACTAGCCCGTGACCGGGAGCCATATACGAAAATGTGATTGATCTTTCGGTCCGGTAGTTGGGTGGCTTGCGGAAAATGGTTCGATTCCCTGCTAGTTTGATGCCAACCATCTGATCACTTTCGAGACGAATTGCAACGTCGAGAAGTTCACCGTCACCGGAAAGTATTAGCTTGAGTGGTTTTGACATAAAAAGATCGTCGTTCGTAAGCGGAACTCGACCACTATTGAAGATGAACGCTACTGCCTTTCGCTTGATCGAGGCATTTTGAGTTTGATTGGTCTCTCTCCGGAGGCAACTTCTAATCCTCGAGACTACATTGGCTACCCAGAGAGGGAAGTTAAGTGGGCGAGGAATCGTGCCGTACCAGCAAACGAAGGCGAGTCCCTTCGTGCCTTGCCGCTCCTTGCGAACGCCATCAAAACGGTCAAGAGCATATTTGAAGAAAACGCCTACGAGCGCAGCGTAGATGGCAGGTTGGAGAAGTATGTCGATTCTCATGATTCGTATAAATTTAATAGTTGTCTATCGCGAAATATTTAATATTATGTGTTGCAAATGTTTAATTTTTTACTAAATTCGTAAGATGGTGTTGAGTTTTTTATTTGGTTGCGTCGGTGGATTTTTGGCTAAATGATGGGCGCGTGCCTTTAGAGTCGTTTTTTGGTAACGCTTATTATAATCCACGATTCAATGTTTTGAGTGGCTGTTGTTCGCTTCGACGTGCGTGATCAATGTGATGATCGTCGATTTCGATTTTTAATTCTATATTTTCTATCAACTGAAAGGATAGGCTGCTGACGTTATAGGTATTTTTTTGAGCTTGTTGGTATGTTCCACGCCTCATAGAGTAGTTTCCATCCGGCCTTGGGATGCCGGCTTTCTTCCTCTTCCGCGCGCAGAGCCTTCCAGGCGTCGTTCCAGCGCAGATGGGCACTCCATTCTGTAGCAAATTCTTTGAGAAATCGGCGATCAGGTCGACGTCCTGAGCTTCCGAAGCGGCTAACACCGTTATCGAATCGACTACTTCTCAGCCGATTTCGCTTAGCGGCCTCTTCCATTTTGACGAACAGCCGCGACTTCCAGCGCTTTTTTGGGGGGTGGGGTGCGAGTGGTATCTGCGGCTCGTGTGCAAGGAAGTAGTGATCCAATGGACCACTGATGTAGCAGAACACCGGGTCGTCTGTCTTCGCTACGGAGTGAAGATGTGCAATTGCGCGAGCCCATTCTTGCTGCTCCTCTTCTGGTGCGTGCTCGAGGATAGCGAGGCGGTAGTGCGTCCAGATGCGCACGTATTCAAGCGCGGGCATGCCTGGCAGAGGCTCTTCTAGCAGACTCAAGATACCCCGCACGAACTCCAAAGAAACGTCACCCTCGATCAACGCCCAGATCGGGGAGGTGGACCACTGATGAGCGACGACGCCACCCGGTAGCTCGCGGATGGATGCGGTCAGGTTCTGCCCATATTTGCCTCGCGGCCCCGGACGCGGCTCGCGTTCGCCCCGCAGATATTGATAAAAGATCTTGCTATTACCCGAAGCATGACCACGCGGTTCATTTCCGCCGGCTGTTCGATCTTGGTTGAACATGTTGCTCAACCACGACGCAGTTCTATGCGTATAGATAACAGCGGCCGCGGCATACGCCATTCCCCGTAGCCCTTCCAGCCGACGGCACATCGGCACCTTTCTTCTGTCTTGTATGTCATCGGGTGGCGACTGCAGCTTTCGCCAGTACCGACATTCGTTGCTCGGCGAGTGATTCATCTGTTTGAGCAGATCCGCGAAAAGTACCCGAATACACCATTGCACACTAGTGAAAACCACTAGGAATGTCAGCCGAGTCTTGTTCTCCGAGGTGTCCCTATTTTTCTAAGTCCATTTTTTGGCTATTTGCACCATGTTTACTAAGCTGCCCAGCAGTGGATACGCGTCGGGCTCTTTCCGGCGAACGCGAGATTGCACGGTGCCCTCGAATGGGTACCGCGGAGGAATAGCTATGGACGGACCTTGATTGTTTGGCTGAAAGGAAAAAAGGCCTCAGGGCGGCAACCCAAAAGGCCTTTTCGGAACTGCATCGAATTGTGGAAATCGACAGTCCCATCCTAGTCAGCCCTTCCCATGGAGTCAAGCGAACCCCGATTTTTTTCGAAAAATCGTGGGGGCGCTCGTCCCAACGTACCCCCAAGCGGCGCACACATCAAATGCTGTCGCGCTGATAAGCGGTCAGCGTGTTTGGTCACTGCGCGTCGTAGTCCTCTCTAATACGTCCCGCGCAAGCTCGCCGACTGACGCGGTATATCCATATTGGTAATGGAGGGCATCATCATGTCCGATGCATGCGTAGCTCACATGAATTCCAGCAAGTCTGTAAGAACCGTGGGTATCGATCCACGATGGGAAGGGAGTCTGTCGCAAAAAAACAGGGATCGGTACATCAAGGAAGGGCGCGGCACGGGGGAGTGGAGTACCTACCTGCCGGGTCGGACGTTCGGTGAATTGAGGGGCACCGGTCGTCTTCACCGATTCTCGTGTAGCCGCTGCGGCGGACGCCAGGTTGTCCTGGCTTCGGATTTGATCTTGTCCACTTTTCTAAAACAGCACTGGGAACGCCGTACGCGAGAATTGCGGGAATATTACCCGGTGCTGGATGTTGACGAGACGGTGCGAATCGCTCGCTTCAGAGGTGTCAATCATCCGACGTATAGGGACGGCAGCCCACGCATCCTGATTACGGATTTGATGGTCGGCAAGCTCGACTCACGTGGTTACAGGTGGGTTGCCGTTGAATCGGTTTCGGTGCGCAAGCGTTCGACCGAGGCTTCCGTGAAGAGATTGATTCTCGAGGAATATTGGCGGCGTCTAGGGATTCAATGGCGTACGCATTACTCGGCGGGATTGAACGACTTCTACGCACGGAATCTCTGGCAGCTGTTCGGGATTAGTGAGCAATTTCTCGCGTATGGTTTCAGTGAACGTGAGTGGATGGCACAAGAGGCCGTGAGTCGACGATTGCGCCGTTACAGCTACGCGCGGATTCTGGATGTCTGCTTTGCCGCGGCCCGTGCATGTGATTTGACGAGAGCTGAATGCGTGCGAGCAGCACTTCAGTTGATTGCTGGTCGCACGATCGTTTGTCGCCTTGACGTACCCCTTCTGCTGAATCAAACGGCGAGCGCTGTCCGAATTTTGAGCGGCCGACAGGAGATAAGGCACCGATTCCCAGGGCGCGAATCCGATTTCGAGAACCATGTCCGAGCAACTTGGGATGGAGAGCGTGGTATGAGCAATAGCAGGTGTAATCCTGAGAACGGAGCTTTTAGTCAATGGGAAGTACCGTTGAGCGTGCCACATGCGCCAATTGCTGACCGGGGGTGATATGAAAGAAAAGGAGCCGCGCTTGGTATTGCCGGCGGTTGGCGAACTGGTGCGTGATGAATCAAATGGTAAGTTGTACCGAGTCGTGCTCGCCGGCAACGGAGCGCCTGACGTTGCACTGTGCAATGTATTTGGTAGTCGATTGGAGATAAAGCATGTCTCCCTTGAGGCGTTCCAGAGGCGCGCAGCGCCTGACTACCAAAACGAGGATCAATTGGTTCGTGTCGTGGACGATCCTTTTGATGCATACAAGCAGGTCATTGGTCGTACCAAGGGACATGAATCGAAGAGTGTGGAGAACTGGACGCGAATCGAGGGGCTGATGGAGGATCGCAATCTCTTCAAAAAATTATTGTATGAAGGTCTAACTCGGAGGTTAATCTTTGAACAACACGCAAACGATCAAGGTGTCAGTATTCAGTTGATTCGGCGATTACATCGGACCTATCTTCAGCGAGGCATGACTCCATTGTCGGTGGCTAGCAATTTTTGGCGATGTGGTCGAATGGAGCAACCGGCACGTTTCCGTGGTAGTGACGATGTCAATACAAAAATAAAGCAAAGAGCATTCAAAAGCCGCCCAGGTCGTCGATCGCCCGATGGTGGCCATTACGCAATTCCTTCCGAGCTACTGAACCAACTTTTTCAGCAATACGTTGACATCTACCTGACCAGCAAGGAGGGGCCTTGGCGGGTTGACATTCCCGACGAGCTAACTAAGCGGATCATACGCAAGATCCCGGGCGCGAAGTTTCCAGCACGTCGTATTGCTCCGAAGGCAAGACAACATGGGCGGGCAAAGCGTACGAGTACTGGGCAATGGCCACATGCCCCATCGATGCGCGACGGTCCGCGCCGGCGCCAAACCATGCAAAGGTTGGTAGATCATCTTAATTACGTTTGTCGTTGTACCAGAGAAGTTCGGGATGTCACGGGGCAAATCGTCAGCCTCGAACTGGCTCCATTTGAAGAGGTCACGGTCCGGCAGTTCCAGCACTATTGGCTAACGCGAGTTCCAGCTGTTGTTCGCAAGCGCCGCGCTATGGGGGAGCGGAAATACGCGCTAACGGGACGTCCGAAGCATGGACATGCGCTACAGCATAGTGTGGGGCCTGGCAATGAATACATGATTGACGCCACGGTCGCGGATGTGTTTCTGGTGTCACGATATGACCGCACCGTTGTGGTCGGGCGACCCACCGTTTATTTGGTGATGGACGTTTGGAGCCGCATGATTGTCGGTGTACTTGTCACCCTCGATCCGCCATCGTTTGCGGCAGTAGCGCTAGTCCTCGAGAACATCGTTACACCCAAGGACGAGTTTTGTGCACGGTACGGTCTTCAAATCGATCCAGGGCAGTGGCCTTGTCACGATCTCCCTGGAAACGGCATGTCGGCCGATCGTGGTAGCGACTACATGAAGATTGACGCGTGGAAAAGAGTCAACCAGCAGCTGCATCTACCGATCAGCAACGTTAAGGCGCGCGATCCATTGATGCACGCGTTGGTGGAGCGCAGGTTCGGCACCATTCCGGCTCATTTCCAGCGAGAAAGTTTTGGCGTTGTGGAGAAAGATGCGGCCGCCCGTGGGTCCCCGCACTATGCCTGGGATGCAACCGACACGCTCAGCGAGTTCACTAAAAAATTGCTACGGGCCATCCTTGTCTATATTCAAACACCTATCGGGCGGGAAGGCGCAGAGCCAGACATGATCTTCCAGGGCATGGCTGATACACCACTCAATCGATGGAACTGGGGCATGGAAAATCGTACAGGGTCGTTGCGCCACCATTCGCTAGACGAAGTCCGTATGGCGACCTGGCCACATTCGACTGCCTTACCTACTGAGCGTGGGCTTCTATGGCAGGGGGTGTATTACACGTCTCCCTACATCGAAAGCACGCTCATTCATTGTTGGGGGCGGGACGCTCGTGAACCAGTACCAATTCAGTTCAATCCAGGTGACATGTCCTGCATCTTATTGGAGGGAAAGGGGCACCTTGAGTACGGCTATCAAGCGGGAACCAACAAGCAGATGGCAGGCAATGTCGACCTTATGGAGTGGAACATCCGAAACCTGATCGACCGTGCAAATTCAAGACGAGAGAAACGGAAGATGCAGCCGCAACGAGTGATGGAAATTATTAATAACGCAGAGGAAAGTCGTAAATCAAAGCGGGACCAAAAGATTGCTCTGAAACAGGCAGGGCTAAACCACCCTGAGACAGTCGGGATGCGTGAGGCGCGTGAGCGGGAGCGAGATGCCACCAGGAAATCTAAGCAACCGTCTTTGATGAATATGCGGCGTGATTCGAGTCGAGCAGAAGACCAAGCAGAATCGGAGATCGAAGCTCGCCTTCGCAGCAATACGTCGGATCTGCTTGGTGACTAGAGCGACGAAAATATGATTTTCCTGATGTCAGATGGAAATTTGAATTTCGTGGAAGTGTAAATGATATTTTTAGGAATACTACCATGGAAGATGCTAAAAAACACCATTCAAATGATGAGTTGTATCGTAAGGTTCCGGTTGATCTGTCGGATGATGAAATTCTTCGCAATATATGTCCCTCAGTTGAGGCGATTTATCACTCATCCAGGCTGGAGCTGAAAGAGCATGGTGAAAACCCTTTGATTCTGGCTTTGCCACCGTTCGGTTCAATTAAATCGATTCTCAATGGAATGGCAACGGAATTTAATGTGCCTTACGCTCAGTGCTATCGAAAATGGAGGGTTGAGCGAAAGATTCTGGCCACCAGTTGCATTTCAAAGGTACTAGTACTGACGCCCGCGCTTATTGATTTGTTGAGTTGGTTACACACTGCGCTTCGACATCGCTACTCTGGTCTAACACCGACACGTTCCCTCAGGAAGCGCGCACAGGAAAACTACGCGCGAGTACAAGCTGGTTCTCCCAGGCCGATCTGCCTTCCAGAAGATTCGCACGCGGCATGTAAACTGGTGTTTGGTATTTCCGGATCTGGAAAAACGACATTGGCCAAAATGGTGCTAAGTACGTTCCCAATGATAATTGAACATCGAGAGTATCAAGGGATTACTGCAAGATTTGTGCAGGTGGTATGGGTATTTGTTTCCTGCCCCGCCAATGGGTCAGTTTTGACTCTGATGAAGGGAATTTTACATTGGTTTGACTTGCACCTTGGAACATACTATGTCAAAGAAGTGGCGTCAAGATCAAATGCGACTGACTATATTTTGAAGGTGGAGGACGTGCTGCGTCGTCATTTCGCAGGTGTGTTGGTAATCGACGAAATTCAATTTGCATTGAAGTCAGCGGATAAAACACAATTGATAAGCTTTCTCACGAATTTGCTGAACAGTACCAACTGCACGTTTATCTTGCTAGGAACGCCCGAGGCCCGCCGGTATATGGTTCGAAGTCTGCACACTACTCGTCGTTCGGCTGGCGACGGCTACATCCCGATTGATCCACTGCCAATGGATAAACAATGGAGACGTCTTGCAAAAGCGATTACTTGCATAGATTTTCTTCCATTTCCGCCAAATGATTCGACGGAGATTGTAAAGAAGTTGCATGAAGTTAGTGCTGGATTGCCGGCATTTGCTAAGCTGGCATGGAAGCTGACGCAGTATATGGGGCTGCGAGCAGGGGAGAAGAGTGCTACGCCAGCACTCGTTTCGAAGGCGGTCAAAGCTGGCTTCGGTCCGGTAGAAGATTTGCTCCAAGCGCTGAGGACAAGGGATTATGTGACGTTGGCAAAATGTGTAGACCTTGCAACAACGGGTGTCGAAGAGTTTCGGAGAAGAGTTGAGCGAGAGAAAGGGCGGCGGCGGATCGGTACGAACCGAGTTGACGATGCCTTTATTGAGACATTCTCAGCCGCCGTTGCAGTACTGATTGAGATGGGGCGATCAGAAATTGACGCTGAAACTCTAGTTCGTCGAATCTTGGAAACTGATCGCAGGCTTTCATTCGAGGAAGTGATACGTCGAGCTTTGTCGCCCGCTGACTCGTCGTAGAGCACGACTATCAAAAAGCGTGAACGATAAAGGACGAATTTGGAGAATTTGATCAATTCGAGAAAATTATTTAATCGATTTGCGGGAGGGAAGAGCATATGACCATTTTCCTCGATGAACCATTTGACGACGAACCGCTCTTTGGTGTCGTGGCTCGCTATCTTGAATCCAGTCCGCCCCAAGCGCTGGGGTCGACGATAGCTCGTCTCTTTGGGCGAATTATCAGGGCGTCTTATGTGAGTAGCGGGTTGAACTACGTAGCACGCGAAACGCAAAGTTGCTGGGGTCTTTCGCCAGAACAGATCGCCAAAAATTTGACGGCTTTCCCATACTTCGCAGCAACGCTTTTGCCTGAGAGATCTCAACTATTGTTGGAAAGAATGTGCGGACTATTTCCGGCTGGAGTAAGGAAGCGACATACGATAGCGGCTTGGAATCTTGCGTGGTACGGACATCGATTTTGTCGGGCTTGTTTTCGTGAGGATACACTTACGGAGGGTATTGCGCATTGGCGGCGGAGTCACCAACTTCCCGGCGTCGTCGTTTGTCACTTGCATGGCGAATTGCTATGGGAGCTTAATAAGCACGCCGGGGATAAGGCCTTGGGATATGTATCACCCTCCGCGGCTATTCGACTAGGAGTATCGCCGATCTATATTAATTTAACTGCTTATCAAAGGAGGAATTGTCAAAAATTTGCGCAGATATCTGCAGATTTGTTAAATGAAAATTTTTCGATTGATATTTTGAAATTTCGGTTGGAGTTTCGTGACTTTATGCGCAGAAAATCCTGCTATCTAAGTGGGGAGAGGCAGCATGAATGTATGGATAGGTTAATTTTGCAGTGTTTTGGGGCTGATTATGTTAGAAAATATAGGATATTAAGAAAGTGTAGCCCATTTTTTGATGCGCTATGTGATGGACCATTGAGAAATCCAACTAAGATTGTGGTTGCACTCTCCTTGATGCGTCTCGTCGAGGAGGCTCCGGAACTCATTTCAGATCAACGGTTTGAGGATATATATAATTATTGTAAGCCGAAGAAGTCGCGGATGTGGAAGTCGCCTCGGGGTCTACCGAAATTTACTTGCCCTAGCCAGTTTTCGTCTCATGAGCCAGGCCATCTTATTCCAAAGGTGTACCGATACAGGGGCCGAGTGCGTGCAGCTTGTGACTGTGGCTTTAAGTTTACTTGCGTCGAGGTAGAAGGGCGCGTTACATCAATCCGTATCGCGGATTGGGGGCCAGACTACCGTGATGAGGTATGTCGATTGGGGGCGGCAGGGATGAAGCCCAGAACGATCGCTCGCCGAATCGGCATGTCTGAGCATACTGTTAATACAATCCTCTGGAGAAATTCGCGGACACGGAGCACGTGAGATGCCGATTGCATCATGTGGATCTACAAAGCACGGAGCGGGGCGATAGATCTGACCTGCCCTGGAATTTTCGGACCGGCTGAAACTTGAGAGAATGGCTTCCAACGGAGAGAAGGAAGTCATGAAGAAGAGCCGGTTCACGGAAGAGCAGATGGTCACGATCCTGCGCGAGGCGGACAAGATTCCGGTCGCGGAGGTGGCGAAGAAGCACGGAATCAGCGAACAGACGATCTACATATATGGACTGCTCCCAATAGCAAACGGAAGTTGACGGACACGGAAGTCGATTGCGTACATATATCCGGCGTCAGGGCAGGGCCCAGCGCCCAACTGGAATTCCGCGCGTGCAGGCCTCAACAACTGGAAGACCTCGGGGGCCGTTATTAAAATCAGGTTCCCTGCTCGCCGGATCGACCGGAGTGCCATTCGTCAATTCGTCAACGCATCGTTGGTGACATTGCTACACTGCTTTCTGATACGACTGGCCGGTTGCAAGCATTGACCAGATGACACGGGCCATCTTGTTCGCGATCGCCACGATGGCTCGATTTGCGCCTCGCCGGGCCTGCAACGCAAGAGCCCAGGCATGCTTTCTGTCGTGTTTGGTTGGAGCGGTTCGGAGTACTGCGCGTGCACCGTGTATGAGCAAGGTCCGTAGATGTCGGTCGCCTCGCTTGCTGATGCCGAGGAGATGTGTTCGATCCCCGCTTGAGCTCTGACGGGGAACGAGGCCGAGCCAGGCAGCAAAGTGACGGCCGTTCTTAAAGTCCTTTGGATCGGACACGGCAGCAACGATGGCGGTCGCCGTTTTGGGACCAACTCCTTCAATCTGCGCAATGCGCTGGCAGGTCTCGCTGGCCTTGAACACTGCATCGATACGCCTGTCGAATCCGGTGATGCGCTTGTCCAGTTCGCGCAACTGGTCCATCAGATCGGCCAGTATCTCGCGCGCGAGTGGCGTTAGGGCGTTCGTGGTGTCTGCGACGATGGCCGGAATCTCCCGGCGCGCACGCGTGATCGATTGCGCGAATACGATGCCTCGCTCTGCGAGAATGCCGCGCATCTGACTCACCAGCCCGGTCCGATTGCTCACGAGGCGACTACGAGCGCGGTGAAGACTTTGAACATCTTGTTGCTCGACGGACTTGATTGGCACGAACCGCATTGATGGTCGCTGCAATGCCTCGCAGATCGCCTCAGCATCGTTGCCGTCAGTCTTGTTGCCCTTCACGAAAGGTTTCACGAATTGCGGGCTGATGAGTTTTACCGTGTGGCCTTGCTGTTGAAACTGCCGTGCCCAATGATGGGCGCTTGAGCAGGCTTCCATCCCGATAGTGCATGGTGCAAGTCGAAGAACCAGTTCAGTCAGTTGGGCGCGGCCGACACGACGTCGCAGCACAAGCGTGCCTGCGGCATCCACGCCGTGCAGTTGGAAGACATTCTTTGCAAGATCGATGGCAAGGAACCGAATGATTTCCATGACGATACTCCTATGAACGGTAACGTCAGCAGTTACGATACGCCTGCCGGAGCAGTCCATACCATTAACTGGCGGCAGCATTTCGGTGGACTGGAAGCGTCCGACGTAAAACGGCTGAAGCAACTCGAGCAGGAGAATGCACGGCTCAAGAAGATGCTGGCCGAGCGTGATCTCGGACTGGACGTCATGAAGGAGATCAACGCAAAAAAATGGTGAGCGCGCCCGCGCGGCGCAAGCAGGTTGCCTACGCGCAAGCGCGGGGCCTGTCGGTGCGACGTGCGTGCGCGCTGATGTCGGTGGCGAGATCGGCGCTGCACTATGAATCGAAGCTTGCATTGCGGGACGCTCCGGTGCTTGCGGCGATGAGCATCCTGTCGGCGCAGTATCCCCGTTATGGCTACCGCCGCATCCAGATTTTTCTGGAGCGGCAGGGCCATTCGATGAGCTCAGACCGGGCATGGCGGTTGTGGCGACTGGCGGGCTTGCAGGTGCCGCGCAAGCGTCCGCGCCGGCGCGTGTCGGTGCATCGTCCCCGGCCGCAACCGGCAACAGCAGCACGGCACGTCTGGGCCTACGACTTCGTGTTCGATGCGTGCGCCAATGGCCAGCAGTTGAAGTGCCTGACGGTGATCGACGAATACACGCGCGAGTGCCTGGCCATCGACGTTGCAGGATCGATCCGGTCTGGACGAGTCGTTGAGGTGCTGTCGCAACTGGTCAGCCTGCACGGTGCACCGCGTTACCTACGCTCGGACAACGGGCCGGAATTCGTGTCACGGGCGATTCTGAAGTGGGCAGCAGACAACGGCATGGACATGGCGTTGAGCGATCCCGGCAAGCCCTGGCAGAACGACGCGGACGAGAGCTTCAACGGCAAGTTCCGAGACGAATGCCTGAGCCTGGAATGGTTCAGGACCCGGCCAGAGGCGAAGGTCGTGATCGAGCAGTGGCGGCGTCACTACAATACGATCCTGCCACATTCGAGCCTGGATTACCTGACGCCCAACGAGTTCAAGCAGCGGTATTGTTCAACTGAAGCAATCGAGGCCGTTCTCCAAGATTAAAACGGTCCGAAGAACTCAGGCAGGTCAGATCCAAAATCCGCATTTACTATCCGACAGAGATGGCGCATCCGTGATGTTCCACGTCCCTATTTTATTTGTGCTTGGAGGCTCTTGTGGCTGCTGCGGGGTGCGGACAATTGTGTATTTGTCGTTGGTATTGGCCTACTTGATGACGTCAAGTGCCAACTTTCTGCGACTTCTGCTTACGATCATGGGCTTGCTGTGCCTGTCGTGGCTGGCAACGGAGGAACGGACATTTTTGTGTATCCACACGAGGGTGGGTGACCGGCGCGCGTGAGGCCGCTTTGCCGGTCAAGACCGGCTCGAAGTGATGAGAATATTCGACGGCTTGCGGCCCGCGATCGTCACCGGGCGATCGTCGGAAAGGCCGTCGAAAGCCCCGGTGACAAGGTGGGTCAGGTCGGACGCGAACGCGTCGGCCTGTCGCCCGTCGGCGAAAGCCGTTTCGCACAAGACGGGCCGGCGAGCAGGCGCGGCGAATGTCGACCTATGAGGTACTCGAGGGCGTGCTGGGCTGGCGCATCACGGATGCGGACATGTCGGTCACGGCCGTTGGTTCTCCGATGGAAGTCGCCGCGCACCTCCGGATTGCCTTGCACGCGCCATTGCTCGTATTGCGGCGTACGTCGCGCATGTCGTATGGCCGCACGTGCGAATCCACGGCATTACCTATCCGCCCGGAGCGTTTCGATCTCGTGGTGCGAAGCGGTGTGGAAGCGAAGTTCGTCGGTTGAGGGATCATCGCCCCGGCGTTCTCCGGAATCAGGAGACGCCGGAATTCGAGGCCGACGGTTTGAGTAGTCCGGGCCGCAGGCACGTAGGCAGCGGCATATCTTCCGATCAGATATCCATCGAAAAAATAACCATTTGGTACACGCATCGGCAGGCACTAAAGTCACGCATCCCGATGCCGGTGCGACACCGGCAATGTCGACGTTATCCGAGAAGTCTGCCAAATGAATCGCTTGATGCCCTCAACGGTCCGCCGTGCCGCGCCCGCACTGTTCGTAATCGGCCTGTTGCCGGCCGCCCACGCGGCGCAACCGACGCTGCGCGTCGGCATCGACGCCGAGTCGTACCCACCGTTCTTCTCGAAGGATGCCACCGGCAAGTGGAAGGGCTGGGAGGTCGACCTGCTCGACGCCGCATGCGGCAAGCTCAATGTGCGCTGCGAACTCACCGACATCGCATGGGACGGGCTGATCCCCGCGCTGCAGAACCGCAAGATCGACGTGATCTGGTCGTCGATGACGATCACCGGCGAACGGCAGAAGGCGATCGACTTCAGTCGTGCTTACTATGAGTCGCCGACGGTTTTCGTCGGCGCGAAAAGCGATCGGCGCCGCGTCGATTGCGCGGTGCCGGCCACCTTCCAGGATCGCGTGATCGGCGTGGAGGCCGGCACGAACTTCTCGGCGTTCCTCGATGCACGTTTCAAGCGCGACGCGCAGATCAAGGCGTTCGACAAATTCGACAACGCGCTCGCGGATCTGGTCTCGGGCCGGGTCGACTACGTGCAGGAAGCGAAGGGCTTGTTTACGGCCTTCCTGTCGTCGCGTGACGGCAAGGATTTCGAGGTCAAGGCCACTTGCGCGGACAACCCCGTGCTGGGTCTCGGCATCGGCGCGGGCGTGCGTCAAGGCGATGCGTTGCGCGGCCGGTTGTCGACCGTGATCGCGCAACTGCAGCAGGACGGCACGTGGGATGCGATCACCGCACGCTATCCGAACCTGAAGGGTACGATCGAGAAGGGTCGCTGAGCCGATGACCGCGGACGACTCGCTGCTGGCATTGCTTGCGTTCGGCGACGGCGGTTACGGGCGAATCTTCGCCGGCGCGTTCGCACTGACGCTCGGCGTCGCGTCCGCGTCGTTCTGCGCCGGGACGCTGCTCGGCATCGCGGGTGCGCTCGCCAAGCTGTCGCGGCACACCCCGCTCGCGTGGCTGGCACGGCTTTACACGACACTCGTGCGCGCGCTGCCCGAACTGTTGTGCCTGCTGCTCGCGTTCTATGCGGTCGCACCTGCGCTCGAGTCCGCGTTGCACGGCAGCGGCCTGGTGCCCGACGGCTTCGCATTCGATCCGTTCGTCGTGGCCGCATTGTCGCTCGGCTTCATCCAGGGCGCCTATCTGACCGACATCTTCCGCGCGGCGCTCGTCAACGTACCGGTGGGGCAGATCGAGGCCGCATACGCGTATGGCATGAGCCCATGGCAAACCTTGACCCGCATCCGGCTTCCGGTTGCGGCGCGGCTCGCGCTGCCCGGCGTCGGCAACGTGTGGCTGAACGCGACCAAGGATGCGTCGTTCATCAGCGTGCTCGGGTCTTTCACGGATCTGCTGAAGGCGAGCCAGCTCGCCGCCGGTGCGACGCGGCATTACGTTTTCTTTTACCTGGTCACGGCCGCGCTGTTCCTGTTGTTGAGCGTCGCGTCGACGGGCCTTTTCGCGATGCTCGAACGTTACGTGAATCGTGGTACGAGGCGCGCCTGCGTATGAGTTTTTCTCTGACGTTCCTGCTCGACACGGTGATGCCGAAGCTGCTCGTCGCAGTGCCGACGACCCTGGCGTTGCTGCTGCTGTCGGGTATCGCCAGCATGGTGATCGGCATTCCGCTCGCGCTTGCGGCGGGTTCGCGTCACGCATCCTGCCGCTGGCCAGCACGCGGCTGGATCATGCTGATTCGCGGTACACCGCTGCTGGTGCAGCTCTATCTGCTGTATTACGGCTTCGGCCAGATCGTCCCACGCGAATGGATGCGCGACAGCTGGGCGTCGCCGCTGCTGCGCGACGCGTTCTGGTATGCGGTCGTCGCGTTGAGCGTGAACGAGGGCGCCTATGTCGCGACGATCCTGCGCGGCGCGATTGCCGGGGTGCCGGCCGGCGAAATCGAGGCCGGCTATGCATACGGAATGACGCGGGCGGGTGTACTGCGCCGGATCGTCGGTCCGCGTGCGTGGCGACTCGCGCTGCCGGCGCTCACCGGCGAAGCGATCCTGCTGCTGAAGTCGACCGTGCTCGCGTCGACCGTCACGGTGTTCGACGTGATGGGGACGGCCAATACGCTTCGTTTCGAAACCTTGCGCGTTTATGAGCCGCTGGCGGGCGCGGCGATCGTCTATGTCGTGCTGGTCGCGCTGCTGACGATTCCCGCCGCCCGTCTCGAGAAACACCTCAACCGCTACCTGACGCGCGAGCCCGACGATCGCATGCCCACACGGCGCCGCGGCGCATCGTCCGGCGCGTGGGCCGCACCCAACTGATTCCTGCTTTTGCACTGAACACGACGATGTCCGATCCTCGCCCCTTGCTGTTTTCCCTTTACGAACAGGCCAGCGTCGGCTGCGGCGGTGCGCCGAGCCTGTGGACCCATCCCGCCGACGAACGGCTGCGTGCGAATACGCTCGCGTTCTGGTCGAACCTCGCGCGTACGGCCGAGCAGGCCGATCTCGACATGCTGTTCTTCGCGGACGTGCTCGGCCTGTACGACGTGTATGGCGGGTCGGCCGATGCGGCGGTCCAGTGGGCGGTCGAGGCGCCCGCGAACGATCCGATGATGCTGATTCCGGCGCTCGTCGCGCAGACCGAGCGGCTCGCGTTCGGGGTGACCGCGAGCACGACGTATGAACACCCGTTCGCGCTCGCGCGGCGCTTCAGCACGCTCGACCACCTGAGCAACGGCCGGATCGGCTGGAACATCGTGACCTCCTACCTGACGAGCGCGGCGCGCAACTTCGGGCTCGACCGGATGATCGGCCACGACGAACGCTACGCACGTGCGGAGGAGTTTCTCGACGTGGCCTACAAGCTGTGGGAAGGGAGCTGGGCGGACGACGCGGTCGTCGCCGACAAGCGCGAGCCGCGCTACGCGCGCGGCGACCGTGTGCGGCCGATCGCGCACGAAGGCACGCATTATCGCGTGCATGGCCCGCACGTCTGCGCGCCGTCGCCGCAGCGCTCGCCGGTGCTGATCCAGGCCGGCTGGTCCGGGCGGGGGCGCGAGTTCGCGGCGAAGCACGCGGAGGTGGTGTTCGTCGCGAAGTCGAATCCGCACGAGATCCGCGCGGGCCTCGATGAAATCCGGCGGCTGGCGGTCGAAAACGGCCGGGCAGCGGAGGATGTGAAGGCGCTCACGGTGCTGCGGATCGTGACGGCGCGTTCGTCGGCCGACGCGAAGGAGAAGTACCACGCGCTGCAGCAGCACTATCACCTGCAGGCTCAACTCGTCAGCTATGCGGGCGATACCGGCATCGACATCGACCGCTATGCGGACGACGAGCCGCTGACGACGCAAACGGAAGGGCTCACGTCCTACGTGGTGCGGCCGGACGGCAGCGGCAAGCCGCTCACCGCCGGCGACGTGCGGCGCAAGTTCGCGAATGTCACGCGCGGCACCGACCTGATTCTCGTCGGCTCGCCTGACGAAGTCGCCGACCAGCTCGCGGAGCATGCGCGGCAATCGACGACGAGCGGCTACATGCTCAATCCATTGATCAGCCCGGGCACGCTCGACGATTTCGCCGAACTGATCGTGCCGGAGCTGAAAAAGCGCGGCCTGTACCGCGCGACGCCGGCGAGCGGCACCTTCCGTTCACGGCTGAGCGGGCGGGACCGCCTGCCGGATACGGCCTATGGCGCTTCGTTCCGGTTTCCCGTGGCTGAAGCCGGCTGACCAGCCGATCAAGGCCGGACGACTTTCATCGGAGTGGCGTGACATGATCGATGACGACCTGTTCCTGCTGCAACCGCGTCGTGCCGACTGGACGCTTCCGGCATGAATCGCGCGACGAACGAGGCGATGGACGTGACGCGCGACGATCGGCCCCATCGGTCGACGTTACCGCCTGTCCTGAGCGCTACGGGTGTCGCGAAGCGCTTCGACGCGACCGTCGCGCTGGCGGCGCTCGACCTGTCGATCGGCGCCGGCGAAGTCGTCGCGTTGATGGGCGCGAACGGCGCGGGCAAGTCGACCTTCGTCAAGATCCTGAGCGGCGCGCTGCAAGCGGACGGCGGCACGCTGACGCTGCGCGGCGAGCCCTATCGGCCGGCGTCGCCGCACGCAGCCAAGCGGCTCGGCGTCGCGACCGTGCACCAGTCGGTGGCCGACGCCGTCGTGCCGACGCTGTCGATCGCCGACAACCTGCTGCTCGACCGGCTGTGCGACCCGGCCTCGCCGTGGCGTGCGCCGCCGGCCGC
>NZ_JAAGPH010000078.1:0-37005 GCF_017104705.1 Burkholderia sp. Se-20373
CGCTCGCGACGCGCGCAACGGTCAGCGCCTCGCCCATCACCACGATGCCGAATACGAACGCACCGACCGCGCCGATGCCGGTCCACACCGCGTACGCGGTGCCGAGCGGCAACTGGCGCATCGCGACGCTGCCGCCCGACGTGCAGCGCCGCTGCACGCTGGCCGGCGGCGACGATTACGAACTGTGCTTCACCGCGCCGGCGGCAGCCCGCGCGGCGGTCGAGGCGGCCGGCGTAACGGCCGGCGTGGCGGTCACCCGAATCGGTACAATACGCGCGTTGTCCGCGCCGTCGGAGCAGCCCGCGATCGCGTGGCGCGACGACGCCGGCGCGCCCCTCGCTCTCACGTTGCACGGCTTCGACCACTTCCATGCAGACTGACCCGACGCCCGCGCATACCGCGGCCGAGCCCGGCGCCGCATCCGTCGGCAACGCGCCGCGCCGCGCGACCGCGCGCTTCATGCTGTCGCACCCGGCGCACATCGTGTCGCTCGGCTTCGGCAGCGGGCTCGCGCCGATCATGCCCGGCACGTTCGGCTCGCTGTTCGGCTGGCTGACGTTCGTCGTGCTCAACCGCTACCTGACGGTGCCCGAATGGTGGGCGCTGATCGCGGCCGGCTTCGTGGCCGGCGCGTGGCTCACCGGTTTCACCGCGAGGAAGATGGGCTCGGCCGATCCGGGCGCCGTCGTCTGGGACGAGATCGTCGCGATCTGGCTCGTGATGCTGTTCGTCACGCCCGCGACCTTCGTCGGCCAGTTGTGGGCGTTCGTCGCGTTCCGCTTCTTCGACATGCTCAAGCCGCCGCCGATCCGCTATTTCGACCGCCGCCTGAAAGGCGGGCTCGGCATCATGGTCGACGACCTGGTCGCCGCGTTCATGACGCTGCTCGTGATCGCCCTGTGGCGCTCCGTCGTCGGCTGACCGATTTTCCGACTCCCGTTTCCCGACGCGCATGCCAACCGATTCCGTCGTCCATCAGCTTGCGATCCGCGCAGGCAACAAGCTGCGTGACGAGCACCTGACGCTCGCCACCGCCGAATCCTGCACCGGCGGCATGATCGCCGCGGCGATCACCGATATCTCCGGCAGCAGCCAGTGGTTCGAGCGCGGCTTCGTCACGTATTCGAACCAGGCCAAGATCGAGATGATCGGCGTGCCGCCCGACCTGATCGACAAGCACGGCGCCGTCAGCGAGCCGGTCGCGCGCGCGATGGCCGAAGGCGCGCTGCGCAACAGCCGCGCGCAGGTCGCGCTGTCCGTCACCGGGATCGCCGGCCCGGCCGGCGGCAGCGAGAAGAAGCCGGTCGGCACGGTGTCGTTCGGCTGGAGCAACCGGCTGCATACCGACGTCGAGACGCTCGTGTTCAAGGGCGACCGCGAACAGATCCGCACCCAGGCGGCCGCGCATGCGCTGCGCGGGCTGCTGAAGCTGCTCGACGAGCGCGAGGGCTGATCGGGCCGGGGGCGCACGCCGCGCCCCCGCCTGCCCGCTTACTGGATTGCGTCGGGCTTCACGACGATCCAGTTCTTGTCCGCCGTCACCGGCAGGCCGAGCGACTTCTGCCGCGCGGCCGATTCGTCCGACCACGCGCGGATCTGCGCCATCTGCTTGTCCTTCTTGTTCACCCACACGCGCAGGCCGCCGCGCGCGACGTCGGTCGCGTTCAGCAGCATGTAGCCGTCGGACGTCGGCGTGTCGCCCGCGACGAGCACCGGCTTCTTCCACTGGTCGATCCAGCCGACGATCGAGCCGAGCTTGCCTTCGTACCACGTCATCGGGTTCATCAGGAACGGCGTGATCACCAGATTGCGGTTCGCGGCCTCGTCGTACCGGCCGGCCTTGATCTGCAGCCTCGAGGTGGTCAGCGCGCCGGTCGCCGGGTTGCGCAGCAGCGTCGTCACGCCGATCACATTCTGCGGCTTCACGTTGTAGCCGTACTTCGGGTCGGACAGCACGAGCCGCGCGAGCTCCTCATGCGCGGCCGTCATCACGTAAACCTCGATCCCGTTCTCGCGCAGCGCGTTGTACAGCTCCTGCATCCCGCGGAAGAAACGCGGCGGGTTCACCGTGCCGTCGACCACCTTGTCGCCCTGCCAGTAGCGGATCGGGATCGGCTGGCCGTCGGCGAGCATCGCGTCGACGTGGCGCTTCAGGTCGGCCAGCGACTGCCCGGCGAACGCCTGCGCGATCCACGGGTAGCAGACCAGGTCGTCGATCTCGCACAGCCGGTAGTAATAGCTCGTCAGCGATTCCCGGTAGTCGGCGGAATCCTTGAACGGGATCAGCTTCAGCGACGGGTCGAGCGTGTCGCGCGTCAGCACGCCGCGACGCTCGAGGTACGGCAGCAGCGACTCCTCGAGGTCGTAGCGGTAAGTCGTGTTGTCGGCGTCGAACACCGCGTAGTCGCCGCGGTGTGCGTGTGCGGCGATCATCTCGTTCAGCGCCTTCGCGCTATCGGCCGGCCAGTGAGAGAGATCCGCCGCATGGGCGAAGCTCACGCACAACGATGCGGCAAGCGCGCTCAGAAGACGTCGGGACAGCGTGGGCATGGCGTCGCTCCTTTCTTGACATTTTCGTGACGGATCGATGACAAGCGGCAGCATCGCGCGATTGGCGCGCGGGAATGCGGTGCGGAAGCGACAGGAAATTGTTCGCGTGCGCCAGTGCGGGCCGCGCGGGCGAAGGAGCGGAAAAACGGCAGGAAAGCGACGGGCTCGCGCGTGGGAGCCCGCCGGAACCGGCTGCCCGGACGGGCAACCGGCGCAACCCATCAACGATGCGCGTTGATCGTGTCGCGCGTCTTCTGCGCGGCGAGCGCCGCGGCTTCGGCGAAATCCTCGCCCTTGCTCGCGTACAGGATCGCGCGCGACGAGTTGATCATCATGCCGGTACCGTCGGCCGTGCGGCCCGCGTTGACGGTCGCCTGCACGTCGCCGCCCTGCGCGCCGATGCCGGGAATCAGCAGCGGCATGTCGCCGACGATCCCGCGCACGATCTCGATTTCCTTCGGGAACGTCGCGCCGACCACGAGGCCGAGCTGGCCGTTCTTCGCGTTCCACTTGTTCGCCGCGAGGTCGGCGACGACCTGGTACAGCGGCCGACCGTTCGTGTCGAGGAACTGCAGGTCGGAGCCGCCCGGGTTCGACGTGCGGCACAGCACGATCACGCCCTTGCCTTCGTGCTCGAAGTACGGCTCGACCGAGTCGTAGCCCATGTACGGGTTCACCGTGACGGCATCCGCGCGGTAGCGCTCGAACGCTTCGCGCGCGTACTGCTCGGCCGTGCTGCCGATGTCGCCGCGCTTCGCGTCGAGGATCACCGGCAGGCCCGGATGCTGGAGGTGGATGTGCGCGATCAGCCGCTCGAGCTGGTCTTCCGCGCGATGCGCGGCGAAGTAGGCGATCTGCGGCTTGAACGCGCTCGCGTATTGCGCGGTCGCGTCGACGATCTGCCGGCAGAATTCGAAGATCGCATCGGGCTGGCCGTCGAACTGCACGGGAAAGCGCGACGGCTCGGGATCGAGGCCGACGCACAGCAGCGAATTGGTGCGCTGCCACGCGGCGCGCAGCGATTCGATGAAAGTAAGCGGGGAAGACATGGCGGGTACTCGCGGCAAACCGTTGGTAGACCGCGTATTTTACCCGCGTCGCCGGCGCGCCTCGCGCGAAGCCGCATTGCCGCGCGCATCGGCGCGCTCGACGGTGAACGCGAAACGCCGCGTGAGCCGCTCGCCGGGCGCGAGCAGCGTCATCCCGTGCGCGGTCGCGCCGCCCGGCAGGTTCACCGCATTGATCGGATGATCGACCGGCTCGAAGCAGAAGAAATCCTCGCCGGGCGGCGTATAGAGCACGTACGCGTCGGCGTCGGCCGCCACCGTCAGCGACAACCCGCGGCGCGGCCAGCTCACCGTCGCGTGGCCGCCCCAGCCGGTGAACGCATGATTGACGAGCGTGGCCGGCAGCGGATACGCGACGCCGAACTGCCAGGCCGGCGGCACGCTCACGTGCCGCACCGGCAGGAAATCCGCGCCCGACAGCCACAGCCCGCCGGCAGCCGCGGCCAGTTCGGTCGCGGTATCGCGCACGAGGAACGGATGCACGCCGAGCCCGAACGGCAGCCGCGCGCGCCCCGCGTTCTCGATCGTCAGCGCGATCGACAGCGTCGCGTCGTCGAGCTCGAACGCCTGGATCGCGCGGAACGCATACGGCGCGCCGCCGGTGCGGTCGAGCGACAGTTGCAGCGACGTGCCGGTCGCATCGTCCACCTGCCACGGCGCGAGCCAGCCGTCGCCGTGGATCGGCAGCGGCTCGTCGCGGCGATTGCGCGGCACCGCGACCTTACGCCCGTCGCACTCGAAGCGCCCGTCGCCGATCCGGTTCGAGTAAGGCAGCAGCGGATAGCACGCGAGCTCGTTCGGGTCCGTCGCCGTCTCCGGGTGCTCGCAGCGGCGGAACACCGGCATCAGCGCGCCGTTGTCGCCGCGCCAGTCGAAGCGCGCGATGCCGCCGCCGAGATGCGGCAGCACGTCGAGCCGCAGCAACGCATTCGACAGCGTGACGGCCGCCGCATGCGCGGCGCCGACGCCCTGCGCAAAGGCTGCTGTCTGCGGGCCGGGGCTGACCGGCTGCGCGGCGGCGGCCAGGCGCGCGCGGCGCGACTGGCTGGTGGACGACGATGCGCTCGAGGACGTGGCGGTCATGGTGAACTCCTTTCCTTCGTCGAAGAAACGATGCGGGTCGTGCGAACGGTCAGGCCCAGCCGCCGTCGACGATCACGTCCTGCGCGGTGATCATCCGGCTGTCGTCGGCCGCGAGGAACAGCGCCATCCGCGCGAGATCGGCGGGCAGCAGCTCGGCATCGAGGCACTGGCCGGCCTTGATCGCCGCGCGGCCCGCATCGTCGAGCCACAGCCGGCGCTGCTTGTCGGTCATCACCCAGCCGGGCACCAGCGAATTCACGCGGATGCCGAACGGGCCGAGATCGCGCGCGAGCCCGCGCGTCAGCCCCTGCACGGCCGCCTTCGCCATCACGTAGACGGGATAGCCGCCGTTCTTCAGCATCCAGCTGATCGAGCCGAGATTGATGATCGCGCCGCCGCGCTGCTGCTTCATGTCGTCGATCACCGCCTGCGCGGCGAAGAACTGGTGACGCAGGTTCACCGCGATGCCCGCGTCGAACGATTCGGGCGTCACGTCGCCGATCGCGTGGCGCGTGTCGTTCGCCGCGTTGTTCACGAGCACCGCGATCGCGCCGATGCGCGCGCGGATCGCGTCGATCGCATGGCGCAGCGCGTCGATGTCGGTCAGGTCGCACTGGAGGAACAGCGGCGCATGGCGTACGTGCGCGAGGCGCTCCGCGAGCGCGGTGCCGGCGGCCGCGTCGAGGTCGACGAACGCGACGCGCGCGCCCTGTTCGGCGAAGTGCTCGACGAACGCCGCGCCGATGCCGGTCGCGCCGCCCGTGATCAGCACCGCGCGATCCTCGAGGCTCGGATACCGTGCATAGCGCGCGTGGCTCGCGGTGTGCGGGTCGTGCGCGGAAGTGTCGATGGTCATGCGGTTGGTCTCCGTGAGAGCGGATCGGGTCAGTCGCGGACGCCGCGGTTCTTCAACTGGTCGAGCAGCACGGCCGCGAGCAGGATCGCGCCGCGCACGAGGTACTGGTAGAACGCGTCGATGTTCAGCAGGTTCATCACGTTCTCGACGGTGCCCATGATCAGCACGCCGATCACGACGCCCGAGATCGTCGCGCGGCCGCCCATCAGCGACACGCCGCCGAGCACGCATGCGGAGATCACGTTCAGCTCGAAGCCCTGCGCGGCATTCGGCTGGCCCGACGTGATGCGCGAGGCGAGGATCACGCCCGCGAGCGCCGTCACCGCGCCCTGGATCAGGAAGATGTACACGCGCGTGCGCTCGACGTTGATCCCCGCGAGCCGCGAGGCTTCCGGGTTGCCGCCGATCGCGAGCGTGTTGCGGCCATAGACCGTCTGGTTCAGCAGCACGCCGAACGCGATGAAGCACAGCAGCGTGACCCAGATCGGCAGCGACACGCCGAACAGCGACAGCCCGCCGAGCGCGATGAAGGTATCCGACGACACGCCGACCGCCTGCCCTTTCGACACGATGAAGCCGAGCCCGCGCACGATCTCCATCGTCGCGAGCGTCGTGATCAGCGCGTTGATGCGCAGGTACGCGATCACCGCGCCGTTCACGAAGCCGATCGCGGCGCCGGCCGCGACCGCCGCGATGATCGCGACGAACGTGTTGTCGGTCGCGTTCAGCACCATCGCGCACAGCACGCCCGAGAACGCGACGGTCGAGCCGATCGACAGGTCGAAGTCGCGGGACGCGAGACAGAACATCATCGTGCACGCGACCATCCCGATCTGCGAGATCGACAACGCGAGGCCGAGCATGTTGTCGATCGAGAAGAAGTGATCGACGGTCAGCGACATCGTGATGAACATCACCGCGAAGATCGCGATCAGGCTGTATTCGGTCAGATGCTGCCACCACTTCTGGCGGTCGCTCTGCTGCGGCACCAGCGCGTCGGCCGACGGCTTCACGGCGGCGCTGCCAAGGTTTTCGTTGACTTGCATGATTGAGTCTCCTGCTCCTGCATCGCACGGCCCGCGCCGTGCATGTCCGATTCGATTGTCGTGTGCTGCGTCAGGCCGCCTCGACGGCGCTCGTCTGCGGCAGCGCCAGGCTCAGCACCGCGTGCTCGTTCGCCTGCTCGCGCGGCAGTTCGCCCGCGATCCGGCCTTCGCGCATCACGACGATGCGGTCGGACACGCCGAGCACTTCCGGCAGCTCCGACGACACCATCACGATCGCGCAGCCGCGCTCCGCGAGCCGGTAGATCACGTCGTAGATCTCGTGCTTCGCGCCGACGTCGATCCCGCGCGTCGGCTCGTCGAGGATCACGACCTTCAGGTCGGGCTCCGCGAGCCAGCGCGACAGGATCGCCTTCTGCTGGTTGCCGCCCGACAGGAAGCGGATCTTCTGGCGCCGGTTCGGCGTCTTGATCTTGAGCCGCTGGATGAAACGGTCGGCCGTTTCGCTTTCGGCCTTGCGGTTGATGAAGAGCCCCGCGCGCAACGAATGGCGGCGGCAGCTGATGTTGATGTTCTCCGCGACCGACGCGATCGCGATGATCCCCTCTTCCTTGCGGTCCTCGGGACACAGCACGATGCCGTGGCGGATCGCGTCGCCGGTGCGCTTCACGTCGATGCGCGCGCCGTCGAGCGTCAGCACGCCCGCGCGCCGGTGATCCGCGCCGTACACGAGCCGCATCAGCTCGCTGCGGCCCGCGCCGACGAGCCCGAAGAAACCGACGATCTCGCCCGCGCGCACCGAGAAGCTCGCGGGTTCGCGCAACGCCGGGCCGTCGATGCCTTCGGCAGAGAACCGCACGTCGCCGAGCGTGCGCGGCGCGTAATGGTAGATATCCGAAATCTCGCGCCCGACCATCTCGGCGACGAGCCGTTCGCGCGGCACGTCGGCCAGCGATTCGTGCGACGCGATCTTGCGCCCGTCGCGAAAGATCGTGCAGGCGTCGCACAGCCGGTAGATCTCGTCCATCCGGTGCGAGATGTAGATCAGCGCGCGGCCCTGCGCACGCAGGTCGTCGACGAGCTTGAACAGCACTTCGGTCTCGCGATGCGACAGCGAGCTGGTCGGTTCGTCGAGCGCGATCACGCGCGCATTGCGCATCAGCGCCTTGCAGATCTCGACCATCTGCCGCTGCGCGATCGACAGCCGCCCGAGTTTCGCATCGGGATCGAGGTCGACGCCCATCGCGGCGAGCCGTTCGCGCACGAAACGCTTCGCCTCGCGCTTCCTCACCCAGCCGAACGCATTCGGCAGGCGGCCGAGCAGCAGGTTTTCCGCGACCGTCAGGTCGGGCACGTACTGCAGCTCCTGGTGAATCACCGCGATGCCGGCCGCGATCGACGCGGCCGCACTCGCGAACTGCACGGGCTGGCCGTCGACCAGCACGCTGCCCGCATCGGGCTGGTATTCGCCGCCGAGAATCTTCAGCAGCGTCGACTTGCCCGCGCCGTTCTCGCCCATCAGGCCATGCACCTCGCCCGCATGCACGTCGAACGAGATGCCGTCGAGTGCGCGCACGCCGGGAAAGACCTTGCCGATATTGTCAAAACGCAGTGCCGCTGACACGTCGTCTCCCTACTCTTGCAGATCCATCGATCGCCGGCTGCCGCGTGGCCGCCGCAGCCGGCAAGCCGCTTACTTCGACGCGAGCCCCATCTCGTCGCGCACCTTCGACACGTTGTCGCGCGTTGCGAGCATGCCGGTCGTCAGCGTCAGCGCCGGCGGTGCCTTGCCCTGCGTGATCCACGTGTACATCAGGTCCGAGGTTTCCTCGCCGTGGCGCTTCGGGCTGATGATCACGGTGCCGTAGAAGCCCGTCGGCTGCGGCTTCTTGAACTCGTTCAGCGCCGAATCGGAGCCGCCGATGCCGATGCCGATCATGTTGTCCGCCTTGAAGCCGCGCCCTTCCGCCGCGCGCACCGCGCCGAGCACGGCTTCGTCGTTCAGGCCGTACGCCACCCAGTGCTTGAACTGCGGGTTCTTCGTGAGCGCGATGTTCGCCGCGTTGAAGGCGTTCTCGGTGTCGGTCTTCGCCTGCGGCGCCGCGATCACGTTCGCCTTCGGGAAGCCGGCGGCCACCAGCGCGTCGGTCGCGCCGCTGGTGCGGTCATGCGCGGTCGGCAGCTGCTCGTAGGTGATGTCGATCGCGCCGACGTCCTTCATGTCCCAGCCGCGCTTCTTGATCTCGGCCGCGATGCCGTCGCCGACCTGCTTGCCGATGTTGTACGCGGAGATCCCCATGTGCGGGACCGCCTCGATCGGCTTGCCCGCGCCGTCGACGAGGCGGTCGTCCACCGTCATCATCTTCAGGTTGTGCGACTTCGCCTTCGCGACGATGCCCGGCCCAAGCTTCACGTCGGGCGTGCAGATGATGAAGCCCTGCGCCTTCTGCGCGGACAGGTTGTCGATCGCGCTCATCACCTTTTCGCCGGACGGCGCGCCGATCTTCACGAGCGTGAAGCCCTTCTGCTTCGCCGCGATCTCGGCGAACTTCCACTCGTCCTGGAACCACGGCTCCTCCGGCTGCTTCACGAGGAAGCCGATCTTGACCGGATCGGCCGCGTGCACGACGGGGCTCCCGATCACCACCGCGGCCGCGGCCGCCAGCGTTACGAACGTTCTGCGTTTCATCTCCAGTGTCTCCTTGTTTTCATCGAACAGGATGCAGCCGCTTGTTGGTTTCGACGCAGCGTGCGCGCGGCCGTCGCACGTGCGGTCTTTCGAATCGTTACGTCAATCGTGTCAGTCGTGATACAGCGCCGCGCGCCCGCCATCGACGGTGATGCACGCGGCATTGATGAACGGCGCCTCGTCGGACGCCAGGAACACGGCCGTCATCGCGACCTCCTCCGGCCTGCCGATCCGCTTCATCGGCTGCAGCGCGAGCGTGTCGGCGCGCGCGGCTGCCGGGTCGGGTTGTGCATCCCACCAGTCGCGCGTGAGCTGCGTCTCGATGTAACCCGGCGCGATCGCGTTCACGCGCACGTTGCGCGCCGCGTATTCGATGCCGAGCGCACGCGTGAGGCCCAGCACGCCATGCTTCGCGACCGGGTACGGAAAGCAGCCCGGGATGATCCTGAACGCGTGCGTCGACGCGATGTTCACGATGCTGCCGCGGCCGCGTTCGACCATCCCCTCCAGCGCCGCGCGGCAGCCGTGCCACACGCCGTCGAGGTCGACCGCGAAGCAGCGCCGCCAGTCGTCGTCGGTCATCGTCAGCGGATCGGCGAACACGTTGATGCCCGCGTTGTTCACCAGCACGTCGAGCGGGCCGAACGCCGCCTCGGTCTGCGCGAGTGCGTCGCGCACCGCGTCCTGCCGCGCGACGTCCGCCTGCAGCGGCAGCACGCGCGCACCGGCGATCTCCTGCGCAATCGCAGGGGCCGTGCGCTGCGCCTGCGGAAAGTCGAGATCGACGAGCGCGACGGCGGCCCCCTCGCGAACGAACGCGCGGGCGATCGCGGCGCCGATGCCCCGGCCCGCGCCCGTCACCATCGCGACCTTGTCCGCGAGGCGGCCCATCATGCGGCTCCGCCGCGCGCCGCGAGCAAGCCGGCCTGGAACGCGCGCGCGTTCGCCGCGGTCGCGTCGGCCGACTGGCCGGGGCGGTACAGCGCCGAGCCGAGCCCGAAACCGTTCGCGCCGGCATTGAGGAACGGCGCCATGTTGTCGGGCGAGATGCCGCCGACCGGGATCAGCGGCACCGCGCGGTCGATCACCGCGCGCCACGCCTTCACGACCGGCACGCCGAGCTGCTCCGCGGGGAACATCTTCAGCACGTCGGCGCCGTTCGCGAGCGCCGCAAAGGCTTCGGTCGGCGTCGCCACGCCCGGCGCGCTCGCGAGGCCGCGCTCGCGAGCGCGGCGGATCACCGCCGCGTCGCTGTGCGGCATCACGATCAGCGCGCCGCCCGCGTCCTGCACGCGGTCGACATACTCGGCGCGCAGCACGGTCCCCGCGCCGACGATCGCGTCGTCGGGCAGCGCACGCCGCAGCGCGGCGATGCTGTCGAACGGATCGGGCGAATTGAGCGGCACCTCGACGATCCGGAAGCCGGCTTCATAGAGCGCACGGCCGTGGTCGGCCGCTTCGACGGGCGTGATCCCGCGCATGATCGCGATCAGCGGACACACGTCGAACGCACGCATCAGCGCGGCGTGGGGCGCGTAGGGTGCGGGCAAGGTCAGGTCGGACGGCATCGAAGGTTCCTCGGCAATCAGTTCATTGGTCGGCGCAGACGGGCTCGCCATCCGCGCGCACGAGCCCGGCGCGCGACGCGATCCGCCACAGGCCGCGGTCGGTCGCATGCGCGATCACGCGGGCGTGCGGATGGCCGAATTCCTGGAGCGCGTCCGCGTAGCGCGCGCACAAGCCGTCGTCGCCGATCAGCAGCAGCGGCTGGTCCGCGAGCGCGATGCCGCGCTCCGCGAGCATCGCGTCGAGCGCGTTGAGCTCATGGCCGATCAGCAGCCCGGACAGGTAGTCGCCCTGCGCATCGGGCGCGAGCCGGTCGGTCAGGCCCAGCGTGCGCGTGCTGAAGATCGTCGCGAGCAGCCCCGTGTGCTGCGCGCCGCGCGCGACCGAGACGCCGCGCACGAACGCCGCGCGATCGGGCGACGCGCCGGCGCGCATCGTGCGGCCGAGGATCGTGTGGTCGCGCAGCACCGCGAACAGCTCGCCCGTCATGAAGGTCTGGAAGCGCTCGATCAGCCCGTCCCTCACCCACGCCCATTTCGCATGCGTGCCCGGCAGGCCGATCAGTACCCCTGAACGATCGGCGCCAAGCGTGGGATCGCTCGCGAGCGCACCGAATATCTGCGTTTCTTCACCGCGCATCACGTCGGGCAGTTCACCCGTGGCGATGACGCCCGGCACGATCGAGATCGTCGTGCCGCGTGCCGTCGTCACCGTAATGAGGCCCGCGACGAGCGCGTCGGCGCCGGCCGGCACCGCGACGTACGGCGCCTCGCGCCAGCCCTGCGCGCTGCCGACCATTCCGGCGGCGAGCACCGGCAGGCCCGGCGAGCGGTCGAGCCAGTCGCCGCACGCTTCCTCGAACACGGCGTCGAACGCGCGCGCGCCGCCGCCCGGCACATGCATCACGCCCGCCGCACGGCTGCGCGTGTCGATGAGCGCGCCGTGCGCGTCGTACAGGTAAGCGCGCAGCGACGTCGTGCCCCAGTCGAGCGCGATCAGCGACGGGGTGGCGGAGCTGGCATCCGGAACGGACCGGGTCGAAGTCGTCATCGTTTGATCCTGCGGGTACCCTGCGGCGGGCTCCAGCCCAGTTCCGCGGAAATGGCTCGCGCTTCGCGCTGCACGAGCGGAATCAGTTCGTCCATCCGGTCGTGCGGCATGTACGGAATCGTGCTCGCGACCGACACCGCCGCGACGATCGCGCCCGAGGCATCGCGGATCGGCGCCGCCACGCAGCGGATCGACGCCTCGTTCTCCTCGAGATCGAACGTATAGCCGCCGGCCGCGTAATGCGCCATGCGCTGCAGGAACGCGCTCGTCTCGGGCCGGTTGTCCGGCTTGAAATTGACGCCGGCAAGCGCCCGCCGGGCGGCCTCGAACAGCGCGCGCCACGTGTCCGGATCGGTGTCGAGCATCATCGCCTTGCCGATGCCGGTCGACGCGAGCGGCATCCGGTGGCCGACGCGCGAGCGCATCTCGAGGCCGCGCGTGCCGGGAATCTTGTCGATGTACAGCACGTCGTCGCCGTCGCGCACGCCGAGATGGATCGTGTCGAGCGTCGCTTCCGCGAGGGCTTCGAGGTGCGGGCGCGCCACCGCGGTGAGCGGCATCTGCTCGAGCGCGATCGTGCCGAGTTCGATCAGCTTCGGGCCGAGCAGGTAGCCGCCTTGCACCTGGCGCAGGTAGCGCGCCTGCACGAGGCTGCTGACGAGGCGATGCGTGGTGCTGCGCGTCGTACCGAGCGCCGCGCCGATCGCGCGCATGTCGCGCGCGCCGTTGGCGATCGCCTCGAGAATCGCGAGGCCGCGCAGCAACGTCTGCGTGCCGGCCTGCTGCGCGGCGAGATCGAGCGGCGTGCTTGTCGCACCGATGCTGTCGGTCAGCGACGTATCGTCCGGCGTCGCACGCCGGGTGTCGAGGGCAAGGGTGTCGGGCATCTTGGTCATGGGGCGGGCTTCTTCAACGGAACCGGTGAAGCCGTTCGCACGATGCCGGCATGGCGCGCGGCGTCGCGACGAGGCGGCGGTCGATGCACCGAATAAAGCGCCCGGCGAACTTCATGGAAGGTGTCTCCGTGTGCGTCGGGCGCCGCGCGATGCGTGGGTCCGAAGCTGTGATGTGCTTCGGATTGTAGGAGCGCACGCACTCGTCTCCAATATTTGAGTGCGTTGCCCAGATAATGAGAATTCGGCGTGAATCCGCCCGTCTTCGACATAACGGCGGCTTCATGTGCACGGGGGCGGAACCCGCCTTGCAGCAGGTTCCGCCCCCGTTGGTTCACCGCGTGCCGCGCTTACTGCTGGCTGGTCGTGCTGCGTGCCTGCATGTAGCGCTGGACGTCCGCGAACGACACGCGGCCGTTGCCGCCCGAGTCGATCTGCCGGAAGTGGTTTGCGACATAGCCGAGGCCGGCCGCGCGTGCCTGCGATTCGGTGATCGAACCCGTGTTCTGCGCGTCGGCCGCGCTGAACTGCCGCGCGAGCTTGCGCACCACCTGCGCATGCAGCGCGGCGCCCGTCGTCTGCGTACCGGCGGTCGGCTTGCGCGCGGCCGGCGGCACGTACGGATCTCCGAGCTGCGCCTGGCGCGCACGCACCGGTGCGGCGGCGTCGCTCGCCTGCGCGAACGCGGATACGGATGCTGCGGCGCCGACACAGGCGAGCGCCGCGGCAACGACGATGAAACGATTCTTCATATCAGGCTCCAGTCTGGAATGAGGTCGTCGACGGCAGGCGCGGCGCCACTGCGGCGCGCGTCGCCTGCCTGGCGCAGCATCAGTGCGCGGCCGCGTTGTAGAAGGTCACGAGGTCGGCTTTCTCCTGCGGACGCGACGTATCGTCGAGATAGACCATGTGTCCGCCCTGATAGTCCTTGATCGTCAGGTTCGGTTGCGTCCCGAGCCGCGCGAGGTCGAGCTCGGTCTGGTAGAACGGCGTCGCGATGTCGTGATACCCGTTCAGCGACAACACCTTCAGTTGCGGATTCAGCGACAGCGCCGCGGCGAGATCGGGGATCGTGTCCGGCATCGCGAGGCCGTCGTGCGTCCAGTCCCACGTGTTGATCGCATTGCTGCTCACCGAGTAGGCCGACTGCGCGGTGTACTTCAGTTCGTTCGGCAGGTACTTGCCGATCGTGTCGGTGAACGGCTTCGTGATGAACGAGCTCGACGGATCGCCGTCGGCCGCCAGCGGGCTCGACACCGGCACGTTCACGCGCGCGTCGTAGCGGCCGATCAGCGTGCCCGGGATCAGCGACAGCTGGAAGCTGTTGTCGAAGAAAGTCGGGATCACGTTGAAGTCCGCATTCCACAGCGACTGCTTCACGCCGGTCGAATTCACCATCGTCGTGACGAGGGTCGGCGGCGGCGGCGTATGGCTCGCCAGGTACGCGTTCACGGCCGGCGCGTAGCTGCCGGCCGTCAGCAGGCGCATCTGGTCCGCATACTGCGGCAGGCTCGACGGGTTCGGGTTGTCGAGCTGGTAGTACGCGCCGACCGTGCCATACGACGGCACGAAACCCGCGCAACTCACCGGGCTCGACCCGTTGTTCGAGTTGCCGATGTAGTCGCTCGCCATGTCGCAGTTCACGTTGTAGTTCAGGATCGACGACTGCAGCACGATGCCGTCGAGCTTCACGCCGGCCGTCTCGAGCAGGTTCGCGAGCACGTCGGTGCGCGGCGTGCCGTACGACTCGCCGAACAGGTATTTCGGCGAATCGTTGCGCTGGTTCACGCTGATGTAGCGCGTCACGAAATCGCGGAACGCGCCGCCGTCCTGGTCGACGCCCCAGAACGTCTGGTTCGTGTTCGGCGCGATCGCTTCCGAGAAGCCGGTGCCGATCGCATCCACGAACACGAGGTCGGTCGTGTCGAGCAGGCTTTCCTGGTTGTCGACGAACGGGAACGTCGACGTATTCGCGTTGGGGTCGCCCGTCTGGATCCGGCGCGGGCCGAACGAGCCGAGGTGCAGCCACACCGATGCCGAGCCGGGGCCGCCGTTGTACAGGAACGTGACGGGCCGCTTCGCCGCGGGCTGGTTGTCGGCCGTATAGGCGACATAGAAGAACGATGCTTCGGGCGCGCCGGTCTGCGGATTGCGCGCGACGAGGTGGCCGGCCGTGGCCGTGTAGCGGATCGTCTTGCCGTTGAGGGTGATCTGGTGATGCGTGACGGCGGCCTTTTCGACCGCGGCGGAGGCGTCGAGCGACGCGTTCGCGCTCGACGAATAACTGTTCGGATCGTTGTACGCCCTGTCCACCTGACTGGCGGGATCGGCTGAATTGTCGGCGCTGGCAGCAGAAGACGATGTCACGTCGTCGTTGCAGGCCGTCAGGATCAGCGAAGAAAACACCACTCCCAACAACAGCTTCGCTTTGCTTGCTGGCATCGTTGCTTTCCTTCTCTCGGATGTTTTTTGTGTCGAGCAGCCGGGTAAGCCACCCCCCGCCTCGATTGGGGCCGATAGGCCGAGGCGCTGGCCAATATACGCGAGGCCGTCAGCTTTGAAAAATTTTGAAATATTTGGCTGGCGGCCGGTGCGGCGCACACCTTTCAGGAATGCTTCGGTTCGCGAAACATTGCATTTCACCTGCCTTTCACGGACTTTCGCGTTTATCTGGAGAAACTAAAAATCTCCGAATTTCGTGCCATATCGGGCAACAAAATCACACGACGCCCGGCATTGCTCAGCAAAACGAAATAGACGGATTCGTCTAAAGGATGTGGCCCGAAATGATCGCGACATGAATGCGCTGCAGCGCACAAACGGCCCATGACGGGCGCACCGGCGACGAAACGGTCAATGCGACGGCGCGAGCGCGCCGTTCACTCCGATTGCGGCAGCGCGGCCGCCCCCATCCGGCGCGCGATGACCGCCGCGCGCTGCGCCTGGTACGCCGAGCCGCGATGCGCGTCGAACCAGCGCGGCTTCGGCAGCATCACCGCGAGACGCGCCGATTGCCACGCGCCGAGCCGGCTTGCGGGAATCTTGTAGTAGTAGCGGGCGGCCGCTTCGGCGCCGTACACGCCGCGCCCCCACTCGACGGAATTCAGGTAGATCTCGAAGATCCGCTCCTTGTCGAGCACCGTTTCGAGCATCCACGTGATGATGAGCTCCTGCCCCTTGCGGATGTAGCTCTTCTCGCGCGACAGGAACAGGTTGCGTGCGAGCTGCTGCGTGATCGTCGAGCCGCCCGCGACGATCCGGCCGCGCGCCTTGTTCTTCTCCCACGCCTGCAGGATCGCGTCGACGTCGTAGCCGTTGTTGGTCGCGAAGGTCGAATCTTCCGACGCGATCAGCGCGCGCTTCAGGTTGCGCGAGATCTGGTCGTACGGCACCCATTGATGCTGGATCTGCGCAGGCGGCTTTTCGCGCGACAGCCACCACGCGTCGGTGCGCATGAACGCGGTCGAGCCCGGGTTCACGAACGACCACAGTGCGATCTGCGCAAGATAGAACAGCTGCGTCGCGAGCCACGCGCCCGCGAACACCGATCCCGCATAGACGATCCAGCGGGTCGGGCTCACCGTCCGCGTGGGCTGCGTGCCGCTCACCGCCACCACGTGCGCGCTCCGCTCAGCTCGCCGCGAGCGCCTGGCGCAGCGCGGCCAGCACCGGCGCGCCGTCGGGCCGCACACCGCGCCAGATGAAGAACGATTCGGCCGCCTGCTCGACGAGCATGCCGAGCCCATCGGCCGTGCGTGCGCCGAGCGACGCCGCATGCTGCATGAACACCGTCGGCTGCGCGCCGTACATCATGTCGTACGCGAGCGTGCCCGCACCGAACGCGGCCGCATCACACTCCGGCAGCGCGGCATCGAGGCTGCCGGCCGTCGCGTTGATCACCACGTCGTACGGCTCCGCGCGCACGACGTCGGGGCCACCGCCCGCGAGCGTGCAGCCCGCATCGTGCGCGGCCTGCATGAACTGGCCGACGAGCGCTTCGGCCTTGCTCGCGGTGCGGTTCACGATTCCGATCGACAGCGGCGCGCGATCGAGCAGCGGCAGCACGACCCCGCGCGCCGCGCCGCCGGCGCCGAGCAGCAGGATGCGTGCGCCCGCCAGCGACACGCCGAGATTCGCTTCGATGTCGCGCACGAGGCCGACACCGTCGGTGTTGTCGCCGTGGATGCGGCCGTCGGCGTCGATGCGCAGCGTATTCACGGCCCCCGCCGCCGCCGCGCGCGGCGACAGCGTGTCGGCGAGCGCATGCGCGTCGAGCTTGAACGGCACCGTCACGTTCGCGCCGCGACCGCCTTCGGCGACGAAGACGCGCACGGCCGCGTCGAAACCGTCGAGCGGCGCGAGCCGGTGCGTGTATTCGACCGGCTCGCCCGTTTGCGCGGCGAATTGCGCGTGGATGAACGGCGACTTGCTGTGCGCCACCGGGTTGCCGAACACCACATAGCGGTCGGCGCCGCTCGTCGACGCAATCGCGGTCATGATGCGCGCCCCTCTTCGCCGGCGTTGCCGTTCGCGGCTTCCCCGCCTTCACCGGCCGCCGCGCCATCCGCTTCCGCCAGTGCTTCGGCTTCGGTTTCTGCTGTTGCGTCCTCGGTGTCGATCAGTGTGTCGTCGCCGCCTTCGGCGTCATCCTCTTCCTCCGCCGCGTCGCCGCTCGTCACGGTCGGTGCGTCGAGCACGTTCAGCAACCGCACCGACGCCTCGATCGTCAGCTCGTCGAGCGCCATCACGTCGAGCAGCACGCGCGTACCGCGCGCATGCACGCCGAGCCCCGGCACGTGCAACAGCAGCGGAATTTCCTCGAGGCGCACGAGGTCGCCCTTCACGACGCTCGCGACGACCTGCTTCTTCTGTTCCTGCGCGAGCCAGCGCAGGCACCAGAAATATTCCATCCGGCGCTGGTAGTCGGCGTAGGCCGTATAGGTGTCGTCGAAGCCCTGCACGACCGCGTACAGGTCGGCGTCCTTCGGCTTGAACGGCGCGGCGAGCTTCGCGGTGACGCCATGCTGCACGCACGCGAGCAGTTGCCACTGGTTCACGAGGTCGACGTAACGGCGCAGCGGCGACGTGCTCCACGCGTACTGCGCGACGCCGAGGCCTTCGTGCGGCGCGGCCGTCGTCTGCATCCGCGTGCGCTTCGGGCCCGGCGCGCCGAAGCCGCGCTGCGAACGATAGATGCCCGGCACCGTGTGGTCGTGCAGGAAGGCGCCCCAGGTCGAGTTCGCGAGGATCGCAAGCTCCGACACGATCAGGTCGAGCGGCGACCCGCGGCGGCGCGGCGTGATCGACACGTGCTCGCCGTCGACGTAGAAGTTGTAATCGGTGTTGCGCTGCACCTCGCGCTTCAGGCCGTAGCCCGCGCGCGCGACCTGGCGCTTCTCGAACAGCGCCTGCGCGAGCGGCCACAGCACGGCGATGTCGTCCTTGTGCGGATACTCGCCGGTGCCGGCCGCGAGCGTCTCTTCGTTGACGAGCTCGTCGAGGTGGTTGTGCCGCAGGTTGCTCTTCACGAACACGAGCTCGGCGCGCGTCTCGTTCGCGACGATCTCCTGGGTTTCGCGATTGACGATGATGTACAGCGACAGCGCCGGACGGTAATCGCCTTCCTTCAGCGTGAACACGTCGACGACGTCGTCCGGCAGCATCGTGATCTTGTCGCCCGGCATGTAGACGGTCGACAGGCGGGTGCGCGCGATCGCGTCGACCGGGTCGCCGCGCACGATGCCGAGCGCCGGCGCGGCGATGTGCACGCCGATCCGCACGCGGCCGTCGGCCAGGTGCTCGACCGAGAACGCGTCGTCGATTTCGGTCGTCGTGATGTCGTCGATCGAGAACGCCTGGACGTCCGCGCGCGGCAGGTCATCCGGCAGCGGGCCGACCGTGACGGCCGGGAAGCCCGTGCCGTGCGGGAAGAATTCCGCGAGGAAGCGCGCCTCGTGCAGCGCACGCGGCGACGCGATGCCGCCGCAGTCGAGCATCAACCGCGCCGGCGACACGCCGCGCGCACCGGCCGCGGCTTCCATCGCCTTGTATTCGATCGCGTTCTTGTCCGGCCGCGTCAGCAGCCCGAGCACCTTGCCCGCGAACGCCTCCGGCAGCTTGCCGGCCTTCAGTTCCTCTTCATACTGCACCTGGACAAGCGCCTGCTGGCGCTTGCGCTCGAGCGACGCGAGCGCCATCTTGAGCTGCTCTTCCGGCGCGCGCTGGTACTGGCCGCGCCCCTTGCGGCGGAAGTAGACGGGCGAGCCGTGCAGGCGCAACACGAGCGCCGCGCGCTCGACCGGGCCGTACGACGCGCCGAAGTATTCCGCGGCCAGCGCCGTATAGGCGAACTCGTCGGCCGGCGCGCATTCCCACAGGAAATCCAGATCGATCTGCTGCGCGGCCGTGTCGGCCTCCTGCATCAGTTCGCTTGCGGCCGGCTTGTCGAATTCGATCAGCACGTCTTTCGCGCGCACCTTCGCCCGCCGCCCGCCGGGCAACTCGACCTGAAACGCGTCGCCCTGGCGCGACAGCACGCTGCCCGCCTTGAAACTGCCCGATTCCTCGAAGAAAACGTTCACTCAGTACTCTCGTTCAGACTGCCGGGCGCCGCGTCGGCGGCGCCGCATGATGATGGGAATTCGATCGGCACATGGCCGGTTTAAGACGTCTTTCCGTCGCAAAACGCGAGAACGTCGTCGACATAATCGGCAAATTCGCTGATCCCGTGATCGCTGCCTTCGATCACGCGCGTCTTCGCGCCCGGGTAATGCGCGAGCATCTCGCGGTAATCGAGCACTTCGTCGCCGGTCGCCGCGAACAGATAGTAGCGTTCGGCACGCGTGATCGCCGGCACGCGCAGCGCATCGAGCTCCTGCAGGTGACGGCGCTCGACGACGATCGTGCCGCCGCCGTGGTACAGCGGCTGTTCGCCGAGATGCTGCTCGAGATCGCGCTGCGGCACGATGGCCGGATTCAGCAGCACGGCCTTCCAGCCGTGCTTTTCGGCCAGCCACGTCGCGTAATAGCCGCCGAGCGAACTGCCGATGACGGTCACGTCGCGCGCACCGGCCACCTCGGCTTCCGCCACCGCGATCGCTTCGAGCGGGGACACCGACAGTGACGGGCACCGCCACTCGTCGATACGGCCGAGTTCGGCCATGCGCGCGGCGAGCTGGCGCGACTTCTGCGATTCCGGCGACGACCGGAAGCCGTGCAGGTACAGGATCACGTGCGGCTCCCGAGCGCATCGAGCAGCTTCTGGTGCACGCCGCCGAAGCCGCCGTTGCTCATCACGAGCACGTGGTCGCCCGGGCGGGCCGCGGCGACGACGGACTTCACCAGCAGCTGCAGATCGTCGAATGCGTGCGCCTTCTCGCCGAGCGGCGCCAGCGCTTCGGCCAGGTTCCAGCCGAGCGCGTCGCGTCCGATCGGCGCGCCGTAGCCGAATACGAGATCGGCGTCGGCCAGGCTCGCCGGCAATTGCGACTTCATCACGCCGAGCTTCATCGTGTTCGAACGCGGCTCGAGCACCGCGAGGATGCGGGCATTCTGACGGCCGATGCGGGCACGAAGGCCGGCGATCGTGGTGTCGATCGCGGTCGGATGGTGCGCGAAGTCGTCGTAGACGGTCACGCCGTCCACGCTGCCGCGCACTTCCATCCGGCGCTTCACGTTGCGGAACGACGCGAGGGACTCGGCCGCCTGCGCGGGCGGCACACCAACGTGGCGCGCGGCCGCGATCGCCGCGAGCGCGTTCATCCGGTTGTGATCGCCCTGCACCTGCCACGCGACTTCGCCGACGCGTTCCGCGTGCGAATACACCGCGAAGCGCTCGTCGACCGGCACGCCGTCCTCGGCCGGCAGCGCCTGCCAGCCGCCGTCGACGCCGAAGCGCTCGACCTCGCTCCAGCAGCCGCGCGCCAGCACGCGCTCGAGCGCATCCGAGCGGCCGTTCGTGACGATCCGGCCGATACCGGGCACGGTACGCACGAGATGGTGGAATTGCGTCTCGATCGCGGCGAGATCCGGGAAGATGTCGGCGTGATCGAATTCGAGGTTGTTCAGCACCGCGGTGCGCGGCCGGTAGTGGACGAACTTCGAGCGCTTGTCGAAGAACGCCGTGTCGTATTCGTCGGCCTCGATCACGAAGAAGCTCGAATCGGTGAGCCGCGCCGACACGCCGAAGTTCAGCGGCACGCCGCCGATCAGGAAGCCCGGGTTCAGGCCCGCGTCTTCCAGCAGCCACGCGAGCATCGACGACGTGGTCGTCTTGCCGTGCGTCCCCGCGACCGCGAGCACCCATTTGCCGGCCAGCACGTGCTCGCCGAGCCACTGCGGGCCCGACACGTACGGCAGGCCGCGATCCAGGATCGCCTCCATCAGCGGATTGCCGCGCGTGACGACGTTGCCGATCACGAACAGGTCCGGTTTCAGGTCGATCTGCTCGGCGTCGTAGCCCTCGATCAGCGTGATGCCCTGCGCCTCGAGCTGCGTGCTCATCGGCGGATAGACGCCCGCGTCGCAACCCGTCACCGTGTGGCCCGCCTCGCGCGCGAGTACGGCGAGACCGCCCATGAAGGTGCCGCAGATGCCAAGAATGTGGATGTGCATAGATGAATGCTTTCGCGCCGCCGGGCGCCGTCGATTCGGAAAGGATGCGTGTGCGGCGCGGCGGGCAGGCCGTGCGGCCGGCGACCGGCCAACGGCTTTTGCCGCGACACAAAGAACAGTATTGTAACTGACGGCCTGCCGTGCCCGGCGGCCCGAACGCTGCGCGCGAACGGTGCCGGCAGGCCGCCGCACCCGCGCTCGGGCCCTGCGGCGATCGAGTATGATTGCCGGATCATGTCTCGTAAAACCCTTCTCGACCCGCGGCGCGTCCGCGAGGAAATCGCCCAGTCCGCCGCGCGCCTGATCGCGGAGGACGGCCTGGACTATGCCGGCGCAAAGCGCAAGGCCGCGCGCCAGTTGCTGGGCGATACGCGCGTTGCCGGCGAATGGCTGCCGGATAACGACCAGATCGAGGAAGAACTGCGCGAGTACCTCGCCCTGTTCCAGAGCGACACGCAGCCGGACGAACTGCGCCGCCTGCGCGAAATCGCGCTCGACTGGATGCGCCGGCTCGCCGAGTTCCATCCTTATGTGACGGGCGCCGTGCTGAACGGCACCGCGAACGCACATTCGGATATTCATTTGCAGGCATTCACCGACAATCCGAAGGACGTCGCGATCTACCTGCTGAACCAGAACGTCCAGTACGACGTCTCCGAGACGCGGCACTTCGCGGGCCGCGCCGACGTCGAGACGCTCAGTTTCCTGTGGCGCCCGCGGCGCGACGTCGATGCGATCGGCATCCACCTCGCGCTCTATGCGAGCGACGACCTGCGCGGCGCGGTCAAGGCCGACGCGCGCGGCCGGGTCGCCCGTGCGGATGCCGCCGCGCTGCGCGCGCTCGTCGAAGCAGGCAAGCCCCCTTCCGAACCGGAATGATTCAACGATGATGATGAAACGCATGTTGGCGCTCGCGGTGGTCGCGGCCGCCGCCGTTGCCGGCGGGCTCGCCGCCGGCCATTGGTTCCGCGGCCCCGCCGACGACGGGGTCGCCGTCGCCGCGCCCGCCGCACACGGCAGCCCGGTCGAACAGTTGTGGGCGGCGTCGCTGACGGGCACCGACGGCAAGCCGGCCACGTTGTCCGCGTTCAAGGGCCACAAGGTCGTCGTCAATTTCTGGGCGTCATGGTGCGGTCCGTGCGTCGAGGAGATGCCGGAGCTCGTCGCGCTGTCGCACCAATACAAGCAGAAGGGCATCCGTTTCATCGGGATCGGCGTCGATTCCGAACAGAACGTGAAGAACTTTCTGCAGAAGGTGAAGGTCGATTACCCGGTATTTGTCAGCGGATATGCGGGCGCCGATCTGGCCCGTAATTTCGGAAATACGGCCGGCGCGCTGCCGTTTACGGTCGTCATCGACGAAACCGGCAAGATTCGCGAGACAAAATTGGGACAAATCCAGCCGGCCGAGCTGAAAAAGACGCTCGACGCGCTGTAACCTGCCTGAACGGCGGCGCGCACGTTGGCGGCAATTTGCCCGTCGATCGCCGCAATTTCGCGTGAATTCGCCGGCACTTTGGATGCGCGCCGGTAATTCTTGCAGATCGCGCGCGCTCGGCCGTTCGGCAAAACTAGACAAATTTCTCTAAATAGCGCTAAAGTTCGCGCAATTCCGCAGAAATAGAAGCGACCATGACACGATTGCTGGTGCTGCACGGCCCCAACCTGAACCTTCTCGGCACCCGGGAACCGGAGGTGTACGGCCGCGTCACGCTCGCACAGATCGATCAGGCGCTTGCCGCGCGTGCCCGGGAAGCCGGCGCCGAACTGTCGTCGTTCCAGAGCAACCATGAAGGCGCGCTGGTCGACCGCATCCAGGCCGCGCGGGAGGAACAGACCGATTTCATCCTGATCAATCCGGCCGCGTACACGCACACGAGTGTCGCGATCCGGGACGCGATCGCCGGCGTTGGCATCCCGTTCGTCGAGGTTCACTTGTCGAACGTGCATCGCCGCGAAGCGTTCAGGCACCACTCCTACTTTTCCGACCAGGCCGAAGGCGTGATCTGCGGGCTCGGCTGGAAAGGTTATCTGTACGCGCTCGAGTACGCGCTGGACAAGCTGCAAGGCACGTCGCGCGGCTGATTTCGCGATCTAGATTCAGCGCCGGCCCCTAACCGGCGCTTTCACGTATTGAAAGGGGAATTCCCGATGGATCTTCGTAAGCTGAAAACTCTGATCGACCTCGTTTCCGAATCCGGCATCTCCGAGCTGGAAGTGACGGAAGGCGAAGGCAAGGTGCGCATCGTCAAGAACGCGCCCCCGGTCTATGTGCAGCCGACGGCTGGGTATGCCCCGCAAGTCAGCGCGCCCGCCCCGTCGGCCGCGCTGCCGACCGAAGGCGCTGCCGCGCCGGCCGCAGGCGGCGCGGCCGCTCCGGCTGTCCCGCAGGGCCACGTCGTGACGTCGCCGATGGTCGGCACGTTCTATCGCGCACCGTCGCCGGGCGCGGACCCGTTCGTCCAGGTGGGCGATACGGTCAAGGAAGGCCAGACGATCTGCATCATCGAAGCGATGAAGCTGCTCAACGAGATCGAGTCGGACAAGGCCGGCGTGATCAAGGAAATCCTCGTCGAGAACGGCCAGGCTGTCGAATACGGCCAGCCGCTTTTCGTGATCGGCTAAGTCCGCCGCGCGGCCTGCGGGCCGCGCGCCGCCGATGCCCGCCAGGCGCCGTTCGCGCGCCCCTCGAAGAGACGAATACTCGCTATGTTTGAAAAAATCCTCATTGCCAACCGCGGTGAAATCGCGCTGCGCATCCAGCGTGCGTGCCGTGAGCTCGGCGTCAAGACGGTGGTCGTCTACTCGGAAGCCGACAAGGAAGCCAAGTACGTGCGCCTCGCGGACGAAGCCGTCTGTATCGGCCCGGCCCCGTCGAACCTGAGCTACCTGAACATGCCGGCGCTGATCAGCGCCGCGGAAGTCACCGATGCCGAGGCGATCCACCCCGGCTACGGCTTCCTGTCGGAGAACGCCGATTTCGCGGAACGTGTCGAGCAGTCGGGCTTCACGTTCATCGGCCCGCGCCCGGAAACGATCCGCATGATGGGTGACAAGGTCACCGCGAAGCAGACGATGATCAAGACCGGCGTGCCGTGCGTGCCGGGCTCGGAAGGCGCGTTGCCGGACGATCCGAAGGAGATCGTCAAGATTGCGCGCGCGATCGGCTATCCGGTCATCATCAAGGCGGCAGGCGGCGGTGGCGGGCGCGGGATGCGCGTCGTGCACACCGAGGCCGCGCTCGTCAACGCGGTCAACATGACCCGCGAGGAAGCCGGCCGTGCGTTCGGCAACCCGCAGGTGTACATGGAGAAGTTCCTCGAGAACCCGCGCCACATCGAAATCCAGGTGCTGTCCGACGCGTACAAGAACGCGATCTGGCTCGGCGAGCGCGATTGCTCGATGCAGCGCCGCCACCAGAAGGTGATCGAGGAAGCGCCGGCACCCGGCATTCCGCGCCGCCTGATCGATCGCATCGGCGACCGCTGCGCGGACGCCTGCAAGAAGATGGGCTACCTCGGTGCGGGCACGTTCGAATTCCTGTATGAAAACGGCGAGTTCTACTTCATCGAGATGAACACGCGCGTGCAGGTCGAGCACCCGGTATCGGAGCTGATCACGGGCGTCGACATCGTGCAGGAACAGATCCGCATCGCGGCCGGCGAGAAGCTCACGCTGCGCCAGCGCGACATCCAGTTCCGCGGGCACGCGATCGAATGTCGGATCAACGCGGAAGATCCGTTCAAGTTCACGCCGTCGCCGGGCCGGATCACGTCGTGGCATACGCCGGGCGGCCCCGGCGTGCGCGTCGATTCGCACGCCTACAATGGCTATTTCGTGCCGCCGAACTATGATTCGATGATCGGCAAGCTGATCACCTACGGCGCGACGCGCGAGCAGGCGATCAGCCGGATGCGCATCGCACTGTCGGAAATGGTCGTCGAAGGCATCCAGACCAACATCCCGCTGCACCGCGAGCTGATGATCGACTCGAAGTTCGTCGAAGGCGGCACCAGCATCCACTACCTCGAAAACCGGCTCGCCCAGAAGCAGCAGGTCGCACCGGAAGAAGCGTAAGCATGAGCTATCGCGAACTCGTCGTCGAACTGGCCCGTGAGCATGCGGAGGCGCTGTCCGACGCGCTGCTCGAACTCGGCGCGCTGTCGGTGTCGGTCGAAGATGCCGACGCCGACACGCCCGACGAACAGCCGCTCTTCGGCGAGCCGGGCCTCGTGCCCGACCGCACCGCGTGGCAGCACTCGCGCGTGGTTGCGCTGCTCGCGGCCGACCATGAGCCGGCCGTGCTGCTCGCGGCGGCCGCGAACGAGATCGGCGTCGCCGAGACGCCGGCGTTCACCGTCCGCGAAGTCGAAGAGCAGGACTGGGTGCGTCTCACGCAATCGCAGTTCGAGCCGATCCCGATCGGCGAGCGGATCTGGGTCGTGCCGTCGTGGCACGATGCGCCCGATCCCGACGCGCTCATCCTCGAACTCGATCCGGGCCTCGCCTTCGGCACCGGCAGCCACCCCACCACGCGCCTGTGCATGGAATGGCTCGAGCAGTCGGTGAAGCCCGGTCAGTCCGTGCTCGACTACGGCTGCGGCTCGGGCATTCTCGCGATCCTCGCGAAGAAATGCGGGGCGAACCCCGTCATCGGCATCGACATCGATCCGCAAGCGGTCGAATCGGCGCGGCAGAACAGCGAACGCAACCATGCGGAAGTCACGTACGGGCTGCCCGATGCGTGCCCGGACGGTGAATTCGACATCGTCGTCGCGAACATCCTGTCGAATCCGCTGAAGCTGATGGCGTCGATGCTCGCCTCGAAGGTCAAGCCGGGCGGGCGCATCGCGCTGTCGGGCGTGCTCGCGCGCCAGGCGGACGAAGTGGCGGCCGTCTACGCACGCTACGTCGACATCTCGGTCTGGCGCGAGCACGAAGGTTGGGTATGCCTCGCCGGAACCCGCCGCGAAAGCCATTAGAATAGCGCTGTCCTTCACTCTGGCCAGCAGGCCGCCCGGCTCGACATGCTTCTTGCGACGCGCTGCCCTCATTGCGAAACCGTCTTCCGGCTGCAGCAGGAACAGCTCTCGCTGCATCAAGGGCTCGTGCGCTGCGGGCATTGCCACGAAGTCTTCAACGCATCCGAGTCGCTCGTTCCCGAGCACGCGCAGCAGCCCGAGCCGGTCCTGACCGAGCCGGCTGCCGCGCAGGATGACGGTGATGCGCGTCATCCGGCCCCGCCTCGGCTGTTCGCTGCCGAAGCGCCGGCCGGGTCACCTTCCGACACCGATTACAAGCCGGAAGGCTGGGACATGTGGGCGCCGTGGCTCGATGCCGGCGTCGACCCGTCGCTGCAGCACAGCGTGCGGACCGTGCGCACCGAGCCGCTGATCCCGCTTGCCCTTCCGTCCATCGAAGCCGGCGTCGTGCACCTGTCGGGTACGCCCGCACCGTTCGCGCCCTCCCCGGCCGAGCTGGCCCCCTCCGCTGCCGTCGAACAACCGGCCGAATCGCTGCAGACGCAAACGCCGCAGGATACCGAACCATCGGCCGCGCCCGTCGAACGCGACCCGCGTGAGCCCCGCTTCGTCGCGCACCTTCCGTCGGACGCAGAGACCGCTCGCGACGCCGCCGAACCCGTCGGAACCGCGCACTTCGCCGTGCCGGACGACGAACGCGCGCCGCGCGAACCGCGCTTTGCGTTCGCGCCTGCGCCAGCCGTCACCGAAGCCGGGCCCGAGCCCGACTCCGGCACCACCCGGCACGACGAGACGCCCGCCGCCACGACCCACGCGCCGGGCGCCCCCTTCCCCGCCGCGCTGACCGACGACGATCGTCCGCATTTCGCCGTCACGCGCGAAACCCGCGCGCCGCAGCGGCGCGGCATGCTCGGCGGCTTTTTCGGCGGCCTCGTCGCTGCCGCGCTCGCCGTGCTGCTCGTCGGACAACTCGCATGGTGGCAGCGCGAAACGCTGATGATCTACTGGCCCGTTACGCAGGGCTGGTTCCGGCAGGCCTGCGCGCCGCTCGGCTGCACGGTTGCGCCGCCGCGCGCGATCGACGGCCTGCGGCTCGACGCGACCGACCTGCGCCAGCTCGACGGCCCGCGCGAGCTCGAGCTGAAGGTGCCGCTGACGAACCGCTTCCGCGTCGCACTCGCCTACCCGTCGCTCGAGCTGACGCTGCTCGACGACACCAACCACGTGACCGCGCGCCGCGTACTCGCGCCGCGCGACTACGTGCGCCCGGGCACGCCGATCGACGCCGGGCTGCCGCCCGGCACGACGCAGACGATGGTCGTCCGCGTCGAAACGAACGGCACACCCGCCTCGAATTTCCGCGTCCAGATTTTCTATCCGTGACGCGCCGCGGCGCGCGCCTGCGCGCCCGTCTCAACCCGCGCGCCCGAGCGGCGCGCTATTTCGGAGCACGAACATGAGCAAAGTTACGCTGGGTGGCAACCCGATCGATCTCGCCGGCACGTTCCCGGCCGTCGGCGCGCAAGGCGCCGATTTCAAGCTGGTCGGCAAGGACCTCGCCGACCTGTCGCTCGCCAGCTTCGCCGGCAAGCGCAAGGTGCTGAACATCGTCCCGAGCCTCGACACGCCGACCTGCGCGACGTCGACCCGCAAGTTCAACCAAGCCGCATCGTCGCTCGACAACACGGTCGTCGTCGTCGTGTCCGCCGACCTGCCGTTCGCCGCGACGCGCTTTTGCACGACCGAAGGCCTCGAGAATGTCGTGACGGCCTCGACGTTTCGCACCGGCCGCGCGTTCGCGAACGCGTACGGCGTCGACGTGACGAGCGGCCCGCTGAACGGCCTCACCGCCCGTGCGGTCGTCGTGCTCGACGCGCAGGACAAGGTGATCCACGCGGAACTCGTCGGCGAAATCAAGGACGAGCCGAACTACGATGCCGCGCTCGCCGCACTGAAGTAAGCTTTCTTTCGCTTTCCCCTGCCGCGCCGCGCCTTTCGCGCGGCGTTGTCGCGCAGGGTTCCTCATTTCTACAGGAACGCACACCTTGGCTACGTTGATTTGCGGCTCGATCGCCTACGATTCCATCATGACCTTCGAGGGGCGGTTCCGCGAGCACATCCTGCCCGACCAGGTGCACCTCATCAACCTGAGCTTCCTGGTGCCGACGATGCGCCGCGAATTCGGCGGCTGCGCGGGCAACATCGCGTACGCGCTGCACCTGCTCGGCGGCGATGCGCGCATCATGGGGACGATCGGCGCGCTCGACGCGCAGCCGTATCTCGACCGGCTCGACCAGCTCGGCCTGCGCCGCGACCACGTTCGCGTGCTGCCCGACACGTATACCGCGCAGGCGATGATCACGACCGATCTCGACAACAACCAGATCACGGCGTTCCACCCCGGCGCGATGATGCAGTCGCACCTGAACCATGCGGGCGACGCGCCGGGCATCAAGCTCGCGATCGTCGGCCCCGACGGCTTCGACGGGATGGTGCAGCACGTCGAAGAACTCGCCAAGGCCGGCGTGTCGTTCGTGTTCGATCCGGGCCAGGGCCTGCCGCTGTTCGACGGTGCGACGCTGCGCCGCAGCATTGAACTTGCGACCTATGTGGCGGTCAACGACTACGAGGCCAAGCTGGTGAGCGACAAGACGGGATGGTCCGAAGATGAAATCGCCAGCCGGGTCGACGCCCTCGTCATCACGCGCGGCGAGCACGGCGCGACCATCCGCCACAAACAAGGCACGGAGCAGATTCCGGTCGTGCCGGCCGAGCGGATCTCCGATCCGACCGGCTGCGGCGATGCCTTCCGGGGTGGCTTGCTGTACGGCATCGAGCATGGCCTCGACTGGGCAACCACGGGCCGCCTCGCGAGCCTGATGGGCTCGATCAAGATCGCCCACCAGGGGCCCCAGACTTACGTACTGACGCGCGCCGAAATCGACGCGCGCTTCGAGACTGCATTCGGTTACAGTCTCAAATGAATCTTGTGGGAGAGCAAAGATGTTGACGAAAAAGACCCTCACGCTCGCGGCCATGCTGACGGCCTCGCTGACGCTCACCGGTTGCTTCACCGCCCCCGGTTCGGCGGATGTCTATAGCGTCGGCCAGGCGCAGCGCGAACAGACGGTCCGCATGGGCACGGTCGAAAGCGTCCGCGCGGTGCGCATCCAGTCCGACGGCGGCGGCAGCGCGATCGGCACGCTCGGCGGCGGCGCGCTCGGCGCAGTGGCAGGCAGCGCGATCGGCGGCGGCAAGGGGTCGATCCTGACCGCGATCGCCGGCGGCCTCGTCGGCGCGGTCGCGGGCAACGCGGTCGGCGAAAACCTCAGCACGGCGAACGGTGTCGAAATCACCGTGCGCCTCGACAACGGCGATCTGCGCTCGATCACGCAGGCTGCAAGCGGCGAAGCGTTCCGCGCCGGCGAACGCGTGCGACTGCTGTCGAGCGGCGGCGTCACGCGCGTCACGCACTAACAGGTCCTCAGCACGCGGCGCAAGCCGCGGTCGAACGCATGTGCGAAGCTGCACATGCGTTTTTTTTCGTCCGTACTCGCCGCAGCCGGCTTACGGGTGTCCGGGATGCGGGCACATCGATACATCGGCAAGGACGGACGAAAAAAATCCCGCCACCTGAGCCAGATGGCGGGACTGATTGAGTAGCGCTACTCAACCCACGGACACCACGTGAGTGTCCGGGTGGTGCAGGTCAGCCTCGATTACGGACGGCTGCCGGTCGGGAACGGCCATGCCGCTGCCGGGTTGAGCGCAGTCTTCACGCCCGATGCCGGCGCCACCGATGCGGTCGACGCGGTCGTTGCCGGCGCAGCCTTCTTCACGACGGCCTTCTTCGGAGCAGCAGCCTTCTTCGGAGCCGCGGCCTTCTTCGCCGGAGCCGGAGCGGCAGCCGGAGCAGCAGCGGCAGCCTTCTTCGCCGGAGCAGCGGCCTTCTTCGCAGGGGCAGCCTTCTTCGCAGCAGGCGCAGCCTTCTTCGCGGCAGCCTTCTTCGCAGGCGCAGCCTTCTTCGCAGCAGCCTTCTTCGCCGGCGCGGCCTTCTTCGCAGCAGCCTTCTTAGCCGGTGCGGCCTTCTTCGCAGCAACCTTCTTCACTGCGACTTTCTTGGCTGCAACCTTCTTCGCTGCGGCCTTCTTCGCCGGTGCTGCCTTCTTCGCGGCAACCTTCTTCACCGCGACCTTCTTGGCTGCAACCTTCTTCGTTGCGACCTTCTTCGCAGCAACCTTCTTCACTGCGGCCTTCTTCGCCGGTGCTGCCTTCTTCGCGGCAACCTTCTTCACCGCGACCTTCTTCGCAGCAACCTTCTTCACTGCAGCGGCCTTCTTCGCCGGAGCAGCAGCCTTCTTCGCAGCGACCTTCTTCACTGCGGCCTTCTTTGCAGCCGGTTTCTTCTTGGCAAGTGCCATGTTGTTCTCCTTCAGGTTCAGATGAGAGTCAGTTCAAACTACACCCTTCGTCAAAACCCGCTTCCCGCGGACGCTGTTCAGGACGTGCGCTTCGAAGCGGGCTATTCATCGGCGTACGCGGATACCACGCGCTTACGCTAATGAATACGGTATGGCGCGCGTGGCCACTCGGCCTCGCGCGCCAAATCAAGTCGGTAGCCGGCGCACCTCGCGCCGCTACCCCTAATCGCTTGATCAAGCGGACCGCCACACGGCCGTCCGCTTTTTCCGGAGGGAAGTTTGCCCATCCCACTGAAGGGTTCGCAAAGTGCCTGTCGTGTCGTCGTGCCGTTAAGGCACCGGGCATGCTTTGCATCAGGCGTTCTTGCTCCTAAACCTTGAGCCGGGGCCGAGAGGCCGCCGGCTGTTCCATCATGTGACGGGTTCGCTGCTGCGGGTTATTCCCAGGACAGCGCGCCGCCCGTCTGATACTCGATCACACGCGTCTCGAAGAAGTTGCGTTCCTTCTTCAGGTCGATCATCTCGCTCATCCACGGGAACGGGTTTTCCTCGTTCGGGTAGAGCGGGTCAAGGCCGATCTGCTGGCAACGACGGTTGCTGATGAAGCGCAGATAGCTCTTGAACATCGACGCGTTCAAACCCAGCACGCCGCGCGGCATCGTGTCCTCGGCGTAGCGGTATTCGAGTTCGACAGCCTGCTTGAACAGCTCGCGGATCTCGGCGCGGAATTCGGCGGTCCAGAGATGCGGATTCTCGAGCTTGATCTGGTTGATCAGGTCGATGCCGAAATTGCAGTGCATCGACTCGTCGCGCAGGATGTACTGATATTGCTCTGCAGCACCCGTCATCTTGTTCTGGCGGCCGAGCGCGAGGATCTGCGTAAACCCGACATAGAAGAACAGGCCTTCCATGATGCAGGCGAACACGATCAACGACTTCAGCAGCTTCTGATCCGCTTCGAGCGTGCCGGTCTTGAAGGCCGGATCCGTCAGCGTGTGGATGAACGGGATCAGGAATTCGTCCTTCGCGCGGATTGACGTGACCTCGTGGTACGCGTTGAAGATCTCGCCTTCGTCGAGACCGAGCGATTCGACAATGTATTGGTACGCGTGCGTGTGGATCGCCTCTTCGAACGCCTGGCGCAGCAGGAACTGCCGGCACTCGGGCGCCGTGATGTGGCGGTACGTGCCGAGCACGATGTTGTTCGCCGCGAGCGAATCGGCCGTCACGAAGAAGCCGAGGTTGCGCTTCACGATGCGGCGCTCGTCCTCGGTCAGACCGTTCGGGTCCTTCCACAGAGCGATGTCGCGGGACATGTTGATTTCCTGCGGCATCCAGTGGTTCGCGCAACCGGCCAGATACTTTTCCCACGCCCACTTGTACTTGAACGGCACCAGCTGATTGACGTCAGTCTGGCCGTTGATGATGCGCTTGTCGGCGACATTGACCCGCGCTTCCGAACCGCCGGCGGGAACAGCCGATGCTTGCGGGGGCACCGCAAGATCGCCTTCGAAAATGTCGCGGACGTGATGGGCGGCAGGCGTTGCAGCCTGCAGTCCGACAGCCGTTCCTGCGGAGGTGCGCATCGCGTTTTGCTGCGCTCCGCTCGCGGGAGTTACGGCAGTCTTCTCTTCATCCCAGTTGAGCATAAATTCTCACCATCAATTTAGAACGGTTTGTACCATCTTTTCCTGAGCGATAAAAGGGTTCGCTCACGAAAAATCCTTTTTTCGATTCGCGTTGCGACCTCGATACAACACTTTGAGCAACGCATCGTCGTTCATGCAGCGCGCGACGTGCGTCGCGCGTGTATCGCGAGGTGCGCTCGACGCATCGAACGCTGATCGAAACGCGACGTCGTCGGGGATGTTTCGATCGCTTGTCACTGCCTGCAACGCAGGTGCCGCGTTACAGATTCCTTATCATTTTTTTAGTTGAGAGCGGCGCACACTTCAACCTCGATCGGTCGTCGTGTGCGCCGCGCTGACCTGCTTCCCAGGTCAGGCGCACTGCGTTACTGGCACGCTTCGCACTCGTCGAAGCCAGGATCGCCCGGACGCATCGTGCACACCGGACCATCTGCCTCGACCGGCGCGAGTGCCGGTGCCGCGTCGACTGCACCCGACGACGATGCTGCGCCGCCTGCCGCACCGAAGCCGCCGGCCGCGCCTTGCGCGCCGCCGCTGCTCGAACCGCCGCCCGTCGGCACGGCGTTCAGCGCGCCGTGTGCGACCGTCGACTTCTCGACGTGCGTCGCCGCCATCGTGCGGAGGTAGTAGGTCGTCTTCAGGCCGCGCAGCCATGCGAGCTTGTAGACCTCGTCGAGCTTCTTGCCCGACGCGCCGCCCATGTAGATGTTCAGCGACTGCGCCTGGTCGATCCACTTCTGACGACGCGATGCCGCTTCGACCAGCCACGTCGGGTCGACTTCGAACGCGGTCGCGTAGATCGCGCGCAGGTCGGCCGGGATGCGGTCGATGCGCGACAGCATGCCGTCGAAGTACTTCAGGTCGGCGACCATCACTTCGTCCCACAGGCCGCGTTCCTTCAGGTCGCGCACCAGGTACTCGTTCACCACCGTGAATTCGCCCGACAGGTTCGACTTCACGTACAGGTTCTGGAAGGTCGGCTCGATACAGGCCGACACGCCGATGATGTTCGAGATCGTCGCCGTCGGCGCGATCGCGACGCAGTTCGAGTTGCGCATGCCGTGCGTGGCGATCCGCGAACGCAGCGACGTCCAGTCGAGCGATTCGGACGTGTCGACTTCGACGTAGCCGCCACGCGCTTCAGCGAGCAGCTTCAGCGTGTCCTGCGGGAGGATGCCGCGATCCCACAGCGAACCGCGGTAGCTCGAGTAGCGGCCGCGCTCCTCGGCCAGCTCGGTCGACGCGTGGTAGGCGTAGTAGCAGACCGCTTCCATCGAACGATCGGCAAACTCGACGGCCGCTTGCGATGCGTACGGCGTGCGCAGCAGGTGCAGGCAGTCCTGGAAACCCATGATGCCCATGCCGACCGGGCGGTGCTTCAGGTTCGAGTTACGCGCCTTCGCCACCGCGTAGTAGTTGATGTCGATCACGTTGTCGAGCATGCGCATCGCGACGCTGATCGTGCGCTTCAGCTTGTCGTGATCGAGCGCGTAGCTGCCGTCGGCCTGCTTCACCAGGTGGGCGACGAGGTTCACGGAGCCGAGGTTGCACACCGCGATTTCGGTGTCGCTCGTGTTCAGCGTGATTTCCGTGCACAGGTTCGACGAGTGGACGACGCCGACGTGCTGCTGCGGCGAGCGGATGTTGCACGGATCCTTGAACGTGATCCACGGGTGGCCCGTCTCGAACAGCATGCCGAGCATCTTGCGCCACAGTTGCGCCGCCGGGATCTTCTTGAACAGCTTGATCTCGCCGCGCGCGACCTTGTCTTCGTAAGCCGTGTAAGCCGCCTCGAATTCCGCGCCGAACTTGTCGTGCAGGTCCGGGCAGGTCGACGGCGAGAACAGCGTCCAGTCGGCACCTTCCATCACGCGCTTCATGAACAGGTCGGGAATCCAGTTCGCCGTGTTCATGTCGTGCGTGCGGCGGCGATCGTCGCCCGTGTTCTTGCGCAGCTCCAGGAACTCCTCGATGTCGAGGTGCCACGATTCGAGGTACGCGCAGACCGCGCCCTTGCGCTTGCCGCCCTGGTTGACCGCGACGGCCGTGTCGTTGACGACCTTCAGGAACGGGACCACGCCTTGCGACTTGCCGTTCGTGCCCTTGATATGCGAGCCGAGTGCACGCACGCGCGTCCAGTCGTTGCCCAGGCCGCCGGCGAACTTCGACAGCAGCGCGTTTTCCTTCAGCGCTTCATAGATGCCGTCGAGATCGTCCGCGACGGTCGTCAGGTAGCACGACGACAGCTGCGAGCGGTGCGTGCCCGAGTTGAACAGCGTCGGCGTCGAGCTCATGAAGTCGAAGCTGGACAGCACGTTGTAGAACTCGATCGCGCGCGTTTCGCGGTCGATCTCGTTCAGCGACAGGCCCATCGCGACGCGCATGAAGAAGGCCTGCGGCATTTCGATGCGGGTGCCTTCGACGTGCAGGAAGTAGCGGTCGTACAGCGTCTGCAGGCCGAGGTAGCCGAACTGCAGGTCGCGGTTCGCGTCGAGCGCTTCGCCGAGGCGCTTCAGGTCGAACTGCAGCAGCTTGTCGTCGAGCAGGCCGGCGTCGACGCCGCGCTTCAGGAACTGCGGGAAGTATTCCGCGTAACGGGTCGACATCTCGGCCTGCACCACTTCCTCGCCGAGGATCTCGCGACGGATCGTGTGCAGCAGGATGCGGGACGTGACCTGGCTGTATGCCGGATCCTTTTCGATCATCGTGCGCGCAGCCAGGATCGCCGAGTCGTAGACCTGGCTCATCGGCACGCCGTCGTACAGGTTCTTCACCGTTTCGGCGACGATCGGATCAGGGTTAACCGCAGCGCCGAGGCCGTCGCATGCCGACACGATCAGCGCACGCAGCGCGTTCAGGTCGAGCGGGCGCGTGACGCCGTTGTCGACGACGTTGATGCCGGTGCTCGCCTCGCCGCCGGCTGCCGCTGCTTCCTCGCCCGCATGCTGGCGCTCGAGGTGACGCTTCTCGCGATACAGCACGTACGCACGCGCGACGTTGTGCTCGCCGCCGCGCATCAGCGCGAGTTCGACCTGGTCCTGGATGTCTTCGATATGGAACGTACCGCCGTTCGGGCGGCTGCGCACGAGCGCGCGCACGACGTTGTGCGTCAGTTGCTCGACCTGCTCGCGTACGCGCGCCGATGCCGCGCCCTGCCCGCCATTGACGGCCAGGAAAGCCTTGGTCACCGCAATCGCGATCTTCGAAGGTTCGAACGAGACGACGCTGCCGTTGCGGCGGATCACCTTGTAGTCGGCGAACGTGGCCTGCGGCGCGAGCGCCTTCGCGCCCTGTTCGGTCCCGCCGAGCGGACGGCTCGAGGCGCTCTCGTACTGGGACGTCGCGTTGTCGGTGGTTTGCATGTGCAAAGCTCCTGGTGTTGGATGGTGCGGAGAGAACCGCGGATTAAAACGAACGCTGCGCAACGCGGTGCGCGAGCGGTAAGAGGCGAGCGATGCGCCGGGGAAGCCGGTTCGGTCGATGCGCGACAACCGATCCGGTCGTGTGCTTCATCATGTGTCCCCTGCCCCGTCGATGTTCGCTGCGCTGATCGCGACGCCCGGACCGCCCGGCCTGACGCGCCGCCCTGAGAACCCTGTCCGCCGGCGTTGCCCGCCGGCCGGTGCCGCTCGGGTTTCCCCGGCGACACACACTATATCTAGTGCAGAACTGCTCAACTGGCACCAAGTATAGTGGACATTCGGAGGACGTCAAAATGGATAATTTGCGCTGAAGGTATTGACATCACCCCCACCCCGCGCAGGCTCAGACGCGACAAGGCATTGGTCGGAAAAAAAAATTTCGCGCCCTCAAAAACCCTGCGATCAGTGCTGACGGAAAGGAAAGTATTCGGCGGAAAAACCGGCATCGCTCGCGAAGCGTTGCCAATCGAAATGCGGGCCCGGGTCGGTCTTGCGGCCCGGCGCGACGTCCGAGTGCCCCGCGAATGCGTCGACCGGGTAGCGTGCCGCGAGCGCGCGGGAGAGCGCGGCGAGCATGGCGTACTGCGCGTCGTCGAACGGCACGTCGTCCGCGCCCTCGAGCTCGATGCCGATCGAGAAGTCGTTGCAGCGCGCCCGGCCGAAGAACTCGGACGAGCCCGCATGCCACGCACGCTCGTCGCACGACACGAACTGCACGAGTTCGCCGTTGCGGCGGATCAGGAAGTGCGCCGACACGCGCACGTCGCGCAGGTGGCTCTGGTAATAGGGGTGCGCATCGCAGTCGAGACGATTCAGGAACAGCGCCTCGATCGCGTCACCGCCGAATTCGCCGGGCGGCAGACTGATGTTGTGGACGACCACGAGCGTCGGCACCGCGCCCGCGGGCCGCACCTCGAAGTTCGGCGACGGCGCATGGCGCGCTTCGCGCACCCAGCCGTGCGCGTCGACCGACAGCAACCGCGCGTCGCTCATCGTGCGTCGCGACCACTCGACCGCGCGGCGTGGCGCTGCGCGTGCTCGGCACTGCAGAAGTATTCACCGCCCGCGGCGACGGCGTCGCCCTTCGGCGCATGCACGCCGCATTCGGCGCAGCGCACCATCGGCTCGGGCAGCGCCCGCGCGTCGCCGTTCGGGCGCCC
>NZ_JAAGPH010000079.1:0-36554 GCF_017104705.1 Burkholderia sp. Se-20373
TTCGCGGCCGGCTGGGCTGAGCCGCCTGCGCGCGGCTGGCGATTGCCGCCGCCGCCGCCGCGCGGCTGCTGCTGCCCGCGGCGCTGCTGGATCGGCTCCGGCTTCGCGTTCGGATCGGGGGTGAAGCCCGCGATCACTTCCTGCGGAATCTCGCGCTTGATCAGCCGCTCGATGTCGCGCAGCAGTTGCTTCTCGTCGACGCACACGAGCGACACGGCTTCGCCGGTCGCGCCCGCACGGCCCGTGCGGCCGATCCGGTGCACGTAGTCTTCCGGCACGTTCGGCAGGTCGAAGTTGACGACGTGCGGCAGCTGGTCGATGTCGATCCCGCGCGCGGCGATATCGGTCGCGACGAGCACCTGCAGCGTGCTGTTCTTGAACTCCGCCAGCGCGCGCGTGCGGGCCGACTGGCTCTTGTTGCCGTGGATCGCCATCGCGCTGATGCCGTCCTTCGTCAGCTGCTCGGCAAGCCGGTTCGCGCCGTGCTTCGTGCGCGTGAACACGAGCACCTGGAACCAGTTGTGTTCGCGGATCAGGTGCGTGAGCAGTTCGCGCTTGCGGTCGCGGTCGACCGGGTGGATCTTCTGCGCGACGCTTTCGGCGGTCGTGTTGCGGCGTGCGACCTCGATCAGCGCGGGCGAGTCGAGCAGGCTGTCGGCGAGCGCCTTGATCTCGTCGGAGAAGGTGGCCGAGAACAGCAGGTTCTGGCGCTGCGGCGGCAGCTTCGCGAGCACGCGCTTGATGTCGTGGATGAAGCCCATGTCGAGCATCCGGTCGGCTTCGTCGAGCACGAGGATGTCGAGGTCCGACAGGTCGATCGTCTTCTGCTGCATGTGATCGAGCAGGCGGCCCGGCGTCGCGACGACGATGTCGACGCCGCGCTTGAGCGCATCGATCTGCGGATTGATGCTGACGCCGCCGAACATCACGGTCGAGCGCAGCTTCAGGTACTTGCTGTACGCACGGACGCTTTCCTCGACCTGGGCGGCGAGTTCGCGCGTCGGCGTGAGGATCAGCGCGCGCACCGCGCGCTTCGCGCCGCGATGTTCCGCGTAGAACGTATGCAGGCGTTGCAGGATCGGCAGCGTGAAGCCGGCGGTCTTGCCGGTGCCCGTCTGCGCGCCGGCGAGCAGGTCGCCGCCGCCGAGGACGGCCGGAATCGCCTGTTGCTGGATCGGGGTCGGCGACGTGTAGCCGAGCTCGTTGACCGCCTTGACCAGCGGTTCGGCCAAGCCGAGAGATTCAAAAGACATAGATACCACTCTTCAGTTTTATGATCGGCGACGTCGCGCGCGGCCCGCGCGGGAGGTGACATCGCAAAATGCAAAAGGGCGCGGCCGCGGTTTCCCGCAGCCGCGCCCCGTTTGTGTCAGCCGCTTCTTAGTCGAGCGGCGCGGAACGCAGGTCGCTCACCTGTTGCGGCGAGATCGGCGTACCGTTGTTGCCCCACGATACCCGGATATACGTGACGACCGCCGCAACTTCCTGGTTCGACAGCGACTGGGCGAACGGCGGCATCCCGTACGGACGCGGATTCTTGAACGTGCTCGGCGGATAGCCACCGTTCAGCACCATGCGGATCGGGTTGACGGCCGATTCCATCATGATCGAGTGGTTGCCCGCGAGCGGCGGATACGCCGGCGGCTTGCCTGCGCCGTTTTCGGCGTGGCAGGTCGCGCAGTTGTCCGCGTAGATCTTCTTGCCCTGGTCGAACAGCGCGTTGCCGAACTGCTTCGACGGCTCGTACTGCATGTTCTTCGGCGCTTCAGCCTTCTGCGGGATCGACTTCAGGTACGTCGACATCGCGCGCGTATCTTCGTCGGTCATGTACTGCAGGCTGTTGTGGACCACGTCCGCCATCGGGCCGAACACCGCGCCCTTCTGCGACACGCCGGCCTGCAGCAGGTCGGACAGCTCCTGCACGTGCCAGTCGCCGAGGCCGAGTTCCTTGTCGTTCGTCAGCGACGGCGCATACCAGTTCTGCAGCGGGATCAGGCCGCCGGCGAATGCCGAGCCCGTCACCGGGCCGCCCATCATGTTGATCGACGTGTGGCACATCGAGCAGTGGCCGAGGCCTTCGACGAGGTACGCGCCGCGGTTCCATTCGACCGACTTGGTCGGATCCGGCTTGTATTCGCCTTCCTTGAAGAACAGCGTGCGCCAGCCGATCAGCAGGTTGCGGTTGTTGAACGGGAACTTCAGTTCATGCGGACGGCTCGGCACCGACACCGGCGCGACCGAGCGCAGGTACGCGTAGATCGCGTCCGAATCCGCACGCGTGACCTTCGTGTAGCTCGCGAACGGGAAGCCCGGGTAGAGCAGGCTGCCGTCCTTCGAACGACCGGTGTGCATCGCGCGGTAGAAGTCGTCCGACGTCCACTTGCCGATGCCGTCCTTGTCGTCCGGCGTGATGTTCGGCGTGTACATCGTGCCGAACGGCGTCGCCATCGGCAGACCGCCCGCGAACGACTTGCCGCCGCGCACGGTGTGGCACGCGATACAGTCGCCGACGCGCGCGAGGTATTCGCCCTTCTTGATCAGCGCGGCCTGGTCGGCCGGCGTGGCCGCGACGGCGGAAGCGCCGTGCAGCGTGTCGTTGCCCGGCCACAGGACCGGCACGAGGGCGGCAGCCGCGACGATCGCGACGGCCGAGAGTGCAAACAGGGACTTGCGTTTCATTGTGTCTGTCTCCCTTGCCTTATTGCGGTTCGCTGCCGCAGGCGAGCGGAGTCTTCATCGAACGCGCCGGAGCCGGCACGGGGTTGGCGGGCGCCGGTTGCGCGGCAAGCCATGCGGTCACGGCCGTCACGTCTTCGTCGGAAAGCTTCGAAGCGACTTCATGCATGCAGTCAGGCGCCTTCGCGTGACGGTTGCCCGAACGCCATGCACCGATCTGCGCGCTCAGGTAGTCGGCGTGCAGGCCGACCAGGCCCGGGATCGCCGGCTGCATGCCGGTCAGCGTCGCGCCGTGGCAGGCCACGCAGGCCGGCAGCTTGCGGGACGGGTCGCCTTGCGTGACGAGCTGCTTGCCGCGCGCGAGCGTCGCGGCCGGCAGCGTCGGCTTCGCCGGCGCCGGGTACGGCGGGCGTTCGGCCGAGAAGTGCTCGGCCATTTCACGCAGGTAGTCGTCGTTCAGGTACGTCAGCAGGTAGTTCATCGGCGGGTACTTGCGCCGGCCGTCACGGAAGTTGACGAGCTGGTTGTACAGGTACTCGGCCGGCTTGCCGGCAAGACGCGGGAAGTAGTCGTTGTCCGTGCCCTGGCCGTGGACGCCGTGGCAGGCCGTACAGCCGCGCACACGCTCGGCCATGGTATCGGGTGCCTTGAGCGGCGCCTGCTGGGCGTGCGCTTGCTCCGTGGGCTTGGTCTGCGCTTGGGCAGCGCTCATAAGGCCCGCGCTGCCGAACATCAGAACGGCGAGCAGCGGACGGAAGAGGCGTCTTGAAGACACACGAGACTCCATGTTTATTCGACGGGGACCTGTTGTCCGGGCTACGATCGGCTCGGCGCATGACGGCAAGGCAGCCGGGCTGCTGCGACGCGGCATTCTATCATCGATGGGTAATGACGGCTATTTGGCAAAAGGACGTCGGTTCCTGTCCGTTTGCGACTTGCGACAATTTGACGCGTGTTGCGACGCGTCGGTGTGAACCGGCGTGCGTTTTCACCATCGAAGACCGTACACTCGCGGGTCGCGCGGCGCCGCCTCCGCCGCAGGTCCAGTCATTTCTCCCGTTTCCGGATTCATCGATGACGTTTTCTACCGTGCCGTTGCCTTCCTCATGCTGTCCATTCCGTTGCTGCCATCTCGTCGGCCTGCCGCTGTCGGGAGGGGGCGCGCGATGAAGTTCGACAGCTTGTGGATCGGTCAGGTCGCGCTCGCGGCGCTGATGGACGCCGCGTTCGCGATGGCGGTCGGCTCGGCGCTGCTCAAGGCATGGCTCGGCAAGGACGGTGCGCGTCCGGTCGTCGCGCCGTCGCATCCCGCGTGGCTGCGCGCGCAACATTCGCTGGTCGCGGCGGCATTGGCGCTGGTGCTCGCGGATCTCGGCTGGCTCGTCTACGAGGCGGCGACGATGAGCGGGGCGGGGCTCGGCGGCGCGTTCGCCGCGATTCCCGTGATGCTGATGCAGACGCATACGGGCTTCGCGTGGAGCGTCGCGTTCGCCGGCGCCGTGGTGCTCGCGATCGTCGCGCTGGCGAAGCCGGAGGGGCCGGCCGCACACGCGGTGCTGTGGCTCGCGGTGATCGTGGTCGCGGCCGGCAAGGCGTCGCTCGGCCATGCGGCCGATACGGGGGCGTTGTCCGCGGCGGTCGGCGTGCAGACGCTGCACCTGCTCGCGACGGCCGTGTGGGGCGGCCTCGTGCTCGCGGGTGGCCTCGCGGTGCTGCCGGCGCTCGGGTCGTCGGTCGCGCGCGGTGCGCTGATCCGCATCGGCCAGCATCTTTCTCGCACGTCGATCATCGCGGTCGTCTTCGTGCTCGGCACCGGCGCGCTCAATGCGCTCCGCGGGCTCGGCGGTTCGCTCGCGCCGCTCGACGGCAGCACGTGGGGGCACTTGTTGCTGCTGAAGCTGCTGCTCGTCGCGCTCGCGCTCGTGCTGGGCGGCCTGAACCGCTTCGCGGCGCTGCCGCGTCTGCGCCGCACCGCGTCGACCGAGGATGCGCACACGTTCCGCAACATCCTGCATCTCGAGGCGCTCACGATGATCGGCGTGTTCATCGCGGCCGCCGTGCTGTCGTTCAGCGTGCCGGGGTTCGCGGCGATCGGCTGACGGCAGGGCTCGCGCCGCGCGGCGCAAGGCCGCCGTCGCGCAGCCGGCACGTGCCGGGCACCGCACTGCGCATGCAAAAACGGCTGCCCGTCGGGCGGCCGTTCTCGAATCGATATTTGCCGCACGGGCCGAAGCCGCGCGCCGCGCATCGCGCTCACCACTCGGCGACGCTGCCGTCCTCGTGACGCCACACCGGGTTGCGCCAGCGGTGCCCCGTCTGCGCCATCTCGCGCACTTTCTCCTCGTTCACGTCGATGCCGAGCCCCGGGCCCTGCGGGATCGCGACGAAGCCGTCCTCGTAGCGGAACACCTCGGGGTTGCGCAGGTAGTCGAGCAGGTCGTTGCCCTGGTTGTAGTGGATGCCGAGGCTCTGTTCCTGGATGAACGCGTTGTAGCTGACCGCGTCGAGCTGCAGGCACGCGGCGAGCGCGATGGGCCCAAGCGGGCAGTGCAGCGCGAGCGCGACATCGTAGCTCTCGGCGAGCGTCGCGATCTTGCGGCACTCGGTGATGCCGCCCGCATGCGATGCGTCGGGCTGGATGATGTCGACGTAGCCGCCCGCGAGGATGTGCTTGAAATCCCAGCGCGAGTAGAGCCGCTCGCCGAGCGCGATCGGCGTGTTGGTCTGGTTGACGATGTCGCGCAGCGCCTCGGCGTTCTCCGACAGCACTGGCTCCTCGATGAACATCAGCTTGTACGGATCGAGCTCCTTCGCGAGCACCTTCGCCATCGGCTTGTGCACGCGGCCGTGGAAGTCGACGCCGATCCCGACGTGCGGGCCGACCGCGTCGCGCACCGCCGCGACGTTCGCGATCACCTGCTCGACCTTGTCGTAGGTGTCGACGATCTGCAGCTCCTCGGAGCCGTTCATCTTCACGGCCTTGAAGCCGCGCTCGACCACCGCGCGCGCATTGTTCGCGACGTCGCTCGGCCGGTCGCCGCCGATCCACGAATACACCTTGATGCGATCGCGCACCTGGCCGCCGAGCAGCGCGTGCACGGGCACGCCGTGATGCTTGCCCTTGATGTCCCACAGCGCCTGGTCGACGCCCGCGATCGCGCTCATCGTGATCGGGCCGCCGCGGTAGAAGCCCGCGCGGTACATCACCTGCCAGTGATCCTCGATCAGCAGCGGGTCGCGGCCGACGAGGTAGTCGGCCAGTTCCTGCACGGCAGCCTCGACCGTGTGCGCACGGCCTTCGACGATCGGCTCGCCCCAGCCGACGATGCCCTCGTCGGTTTCGATCTTGAGGAACAGCCAGCGCGGCGGGACGACGAAGGTTTCGAGGCGGGTGATTTTCACGGTGCGAGTCTCCAGGGTTGACCGGCGCGGGCAGTCGGGCGCGGCGCACGGTCGCGTGCTTTGACGGTTATCCTAGCGCAGCCCGATAAAAAATAGTATTAATAGCACTATTGTGCAGATAGTGGGCAGCCGGTACGCCCGGGTACCGGCATAACGGAGAACGATCATTCGACGCGACCTGCATGGACAAACGGCCTTCCGGCTCGCCACGGCGATCCTGCGCGGCGACTACCCGCCCGAGTCGCTGCTGCCGAGGGAGCCCGACCTGATGGTGATGTACGGCGTGAGCCGCACGGTGATGCGCGAGGCGCTGCGTACGCTTACGTCGAAGGGGCTCGTCGAGTCGCGGCCGAAGATCGGTACGCGCGTGCGGCCGCGCGGCGTCTGGAACCTGCTCGACGCCGACCTGCTCGACTGGTACGCGCGTGTCGCGCCGCCGGTCGCGTTCGCGCTGAAGCTGCAGGAGATGCGCGAGATGGTCGAGCCGTACGCGGCCGCGCTTGCCGCGCGCATGCATACGCCGGAGACGTTCGACGCGATCGACGGCGCGGCGCGCGCGATGGCCGCCGCGCGCAACGTCGACGAATGGGTGCGCGCCGACCTGCGCTTTCACCTGAGCGTGCTCGAGGCCGGCGGCAACGAACTGCTGGTGCCGCTCGGCACGTTGATCGATCGGACGCTCGAGGCGCAACTGCAGCTGAATGCGCGCCGCGCGGACGTGTACAACGCGTCGCTCGCCGAGCATACGGCCGTCAGCGATGCGATCCGCGTGCGCGACGAGGACGGTGCGCGCCGCGCGATGGCCGCGCTGCTCGCGGTGACGCGCGCACGGATCGAGATGTCGTGACGGGAGGGGCGGGGCGGTGCGGCGCCGTCAGGCGTTCGCGCAGCCGCCCGGCTTGTGGATGCGTTCGGTGGACGCCGGGTACTTCGCGAGGAGGCTCGCCGGCCGCCGCGGGCGCGCGACCAGGTCGCCGCCGCAGTTCGGGCAGCGGCCCTTCAGCACGTCGTCGGCACAGGTCGCGCAAAACGTGCATTCGAACGTACAGATGCGTGCATCGGCCGAATCGGGCGGCAGGTCCTTGTCGCAGCATTCGCAGCCGGGACGCAGTTCGAGCATGACGATTTTCCTTGGGTTGGACAGGGTCGGGACGGGCGCCGCACGGACATTGCGTGTGGCACGTGTGGGCGCTACTGTACCCGCTTGGATCGGCCCGGCCAACGGTGTTCCGCCGGGGCGCCGTCGATGCGCACGGGCCGCACCGGGAGACGACCATGCTTTATCGCGGAAGCTGTCACTGCGGCGACGTGAAGTTCGAGGCGGAAGGCGACCTGCAGGGCGTGATGGCGTGCAACTGCTCGATCTGCCGGCGCAAGGGCGCGCTGATGTGGTTCGTGCCGCGCGACCACATGACGCTCCTCACGCCCGACGACCGTCTCGCCACCTACATGTTCAACAAGCACGTGATCCAGCACCGCTTCTGCAAGCGCTGCGGGATTCACACGTTCGGCGAGGGCGTCCACCCGAACGGCACCGCGATGGCCGCGATCAACGTGCGCTGTCTCGAGGATGTCGATATCGACGCGCTGCCGGTCACGCACTACGACGGCCGCTCGCACTGAGCGGCGCGCCGGTGCATGAACGGACGCGCGGCCGTCAGGACGGTTGCGCGGTCGCGGCGCCCGGCGCGGGCGTTTCCGCCTGCGGGGCGGGGCCCGCGGTGCGCGTGCCGGCCGGGCGCTCGATCAGCGGCGCGAGCGCCGGCGCCATCGACTTCAGCAACTGCACGGCCATCGCGCTCGTGAAGTCGTAGCGCGCCGCATACGGCTCGTGCGCCGTTGCGGTCAGGACCCCGAAGAACCGGTCGCCGAGCACGAACACGAAGGTGCCGCTGCGGTTCACCTTGCGCGACTCGATCAGCCGCGCGCCGCGCGCATAGACGTTGAAGCGCTGGTCGCCCGTCCCCGTCTTGCCGTACACGTCGAGCGTCTTGCCGTCGGGCAGCGTGAAGCCGCCCGCGAGGCGGCGCGCGGTGCCGTTGAGCACGACGTCGCGCAGCAGCGTGTGCGCCACGTTGACGATCTCCGGCGACAGCATCGGCTGCGGCCGGGCGACCGCGCGCTCGAAGTGCGTTTCGTACGGCGTGCCCTTCGCGAAGTCGAGCCGCGTGATCGTTTCGGTCGGCGCCTTCCGGCCGCCGTTCGCGATCAGGCCGATCAGTTTCGCGAGTGCGTCGGGCTGGTCGCCCGATGCGCCGATCGCGGCCGCGTACGACGGCGTGACTTCCGCGAACGGGTAGCCGAGCGCGCGCCACGACTTCGTGATTTCCGCGTACGCGCGCAGCTCGACCATGCGGCGGATGCGACGATCCTGGGTCGCGTGGTAGCGCGTCTTGTACAGCCACGAGTACGTGTAGAAGCGCGCATCGCGGCTGTCGCGCTGGACGTCGGCGAGCGACGCTGCCGGGTGCGCGCGCAGGTAGTTGAGCGTCCACAGCGCGAGCGGGTGCACGCTCGCGATATAGCCGCGATCGTTGAGGTTGAAGCGGTCGATCGCGTACTTCGCGTAGAGCTTGGCAAGGTCGTCGTCGGACAGCGTCGCGGCGGGCGTGCCCTTCAGTTGCACGCGCATCTGCGCATCGAACCACGCGAGCGATTCGTTCGGTGCGACGCTGCGCAGCACCGTCGCGATCTTCGGCGGCGATTTGCGCACGTCCTTCAGCATCAGCGCGAGCGCGTCGTCGGGCGCCTTGCCCGCATAGCGCGTGTAATAGCGCTTCACGTAGACCTGGCTTTCGCCGTCGACGAACTGCTGCAGGTAATGCTGGCGCTGCTGCGGATCGCCGAGCCACGATGACGACGGGCCGGCCGCCTGCAGCGTCTCGTAGTGGACGATGTCGCGCATCAGCCGCACGAACACGAGGTTGACCGAATGCTCGAACGCCGTGTGCAGCGTCAGGATGCGGCCGTTGTCCGACTTCTCGAAGTTCGAGAACACTTGCGCGCCGCCGCCCGTGTAGAACACGTCGGGGCTCGCCGAATACTTGCGCTCGACGGCCGCGTCGAGCATCGCCTGCAGCGAGCGGTCGCGCGTATGCGACAGGTAGTCGAGCGCCCAGTGCGACAGCCCGTCGATCGGGTCGGGCTTCACGCGCGCCAGTTCCGCGTTCGACAGGTTTGCGTAGCGCGCATGCAGGTCGGACACGATCTGCAGATACGTGATCAGCGTGCGCAGCTTCGCGGTCGAGCCGAGGTTGATGCGGCCGCCGCGATTCACGTCGAACGGCTCGTTCACGCTGTCGGTCTGCACGCGCAGCAGATTCGCGCCGTTGCGGTGTTCGTACAGCGTGAAGCTGTACGTGAGGTGCGACGGGTCGTCCTTCGGTGCGAGCATCTCGAAACCGTACAGGCCGGCCTTCTGCGCCCCGTCGCGCGTCGACGCCTGGGCGAGCCGTTCGGCGACCGCCTGCTGCACGCCGTTGTCGAGCGTGCTGGTCGCCTGCAGGTCGAACTGGTCGAGCTGGTACAGGTCGCTGATGCCGAGCGCCGACAGCAGCGACGCGCGCGCGGACGTCACGGCCTTGCGCGACACGAACGACTGCACGCGCGCGGCGGCCGGCGGCGCGCTGCGTTCGATCTGCGCGCCAAGCGCGGCGTCGCGCAACGCGGGCGAGATCACGCCGCCGTTCGACAGCAGCCGCAGGTAGCTGTCGGTCAGCTTCTGCAGCGCCGGGTAGCCGCGATTGAGGAAGTAAGACGGCGCGCGCTGCGCGATGATCAGCGACAGCACCTCGCGGAACGTCTTGCCTTGCTCGTCGACGTTGTCGCCGGTCGTCGGCGCGGACAGGATCCGGTTCACGTCGTTGAAGTCGCGGCCGTACCACGCGGCGAGACCGTCGCCGATACCGGTGATTTCGCCGATATGCGGCCGTGCGGCGAGCGGCACCGAGTTCAGGTAGCGCACGACGATGGTGCGGCGCGCGAGCATCGTCTGCGGGCCGTTCAGGTACGCGCGCACCGACGCGGACGCGATCTGCCGCAGCTTCTCGGGCGGCGTCGCGGTACGGCCCTCGGGCGAATGGCGGAATTTCTCGATCTGCGTCGCGAGCGTGCTGCCGCCCGGGCGCGCCTGATGACGGTTGACGACGTGCAGCGCCTGGTCGGCGACCGCGCGGCCGAAGCGCCCCCAGTCGATCGCCGGGTTGCGGTTCGGCTCGTTCGCGTCGAGCAGGTAGCGATCCTCGATGAACAGCAGCGAATCGGCCACCACGCGCGGCACCAGGTCGAAGTCGGCGTAGACGCGCTGCGGGAACACGGTCGCGAACAGCGGCGCGCCGGTCGAGTCGAACAGCATCAGGCCCGCCTGGTCCTTCTCTTCAAACGGGAGGAACAATCCGCGCTCGCCGAGCGACAGCATTCGCTGCGAATCGCGCGCCTGCTTGCTGACGACGAAGCCGCGTGCGAGCAGCCGCTCCTGGAACGCCGGAATCATCGCGTAGCCGAGGCGCTGGTCGTAGGGGCCGTTCGCGGGGAAGCGGATGTGATCGCTCGGACCCGTCTCGACCGTATAGCCGACATCGCGGGTGAGCTCGGACAGGTAGTGCGCCTGCAGCCGCGACGTTTCGATCTCGCTCTGCACGAGTCGCGCAACGATCGCCACGGCGATCAGCAGCGCGGCCAGCAAAGACCACTTGACCCACGTCCAGACCGATGCGGGACCGGTCACGCGCGGAAGGATACGATTCAGCGGCCGATTCATGGCGGCGTCTCCCTGAAGGCGCGGGCTCCGGCCGCACCCCATTAAGGATTAGTGTAGTCCTCCGCAGCGGGCTGCCAAGGGCGTTCACTACCGAGATGCGTCGGCGCAACGCGCGTGCCCGCGACGCGCTGTCACCCGCGTTGCGTTGCGATGGTGCATGCCGTCGCAGCGTAACGTTTGCGCGTTTCGCGCCGGTGGCGTCGAGTGGCAGGGTGGGTCGGCGGGCAGGCCCGGACACCCTGGCAGACGGGGGCGATGCACCGGTTTCGTGCGGTGCGGCGGAGCGACAATTGGGATCGGAACCCGACCGAAAACTTGTGTCCGGCGCACGGCGCTGCTGAGGGTTTCCGTGATGGTCGCGTGTACCGGTCACGGGTACGATCATTGGATCTGCGGCGCATTTCCGCGTTTGCCGGGAGTCCCATGGCGATCCACCCCGTCGCGCTCGGTTGCACGGCCATCCTCGGGCTGCTGCTGTTCGGGCTCGGGCTCGTCGTGTCCGTCACGCGCTTCCGGTGCACCACCGGTTCCGGGTGTGCGGCCGATCCCGCGAACGGGCTGCACAAGATCGTGCGCGCGCACGGCAACACGGCCGAATACGCGCCGTTTCTCGCGGTGCTGTTTCTCTATTTCGGTACACACGATCCATCGCGCGCGATCCTGGCGCTGATCGTCGCGGCGACCGCGTGTCGCTGCCTGCTCGTGATCGGGCCTGCTTGCATGGCCGACGATGGCCGACCCGAATCCCGTGCGTTTCGTCGGCGCGCTCGGCACGTATCTGTGCGGCGCCGCGCTGTGTCTCGCGCTGTTCGTCTGAATGGCGGTGCGTCTCGCGTGCCGCGCCGCTATCGCCACAGCAGCGTCGCGCGATCGTGCCGGCGTACGGCCTCGACGAAACAGTGGATCAGGTAGTCGCATGCAAGCGTGTTCAGCGCATCGCGGCGCGTGAGGACGCCGACCGACACGGCCGGAATCGTCTCCTCGATGTCGATCGCGACCATCCGCTCGCGAATCCAGTCGACCTCCATGAAGCTCTGCGGCACGCATGACACGCTGTCGGTATGCACCGACAGCGAAAACGCCGCGCTGAACGACGTGCATTCGACGATCGGCTGCGGTGCCGGATAGCCGTGCGCGACGAACACGTCCTGCAGCAGGCGACCGATGCTTTCCGGCGACGTGTTGAGCACCCATTGCGCGTCCTGCAACTGCGCGAGCGATGTGCAGTGACGCAGCGGATTGCTCGCGCGCGTCATCAGAATCAGCGCCGATTCGAGCAGCGGCCGGAACGTGAATTCGGGCGATAGCCGCGTCGCGTCGACGATCGCGATCACGAAGTCGAGCGAGCCGTCGCGCAGGCGCGGCAGCGCGGTGTCGAGAAAGCCTTCGCGTACGTCGAGGCGGATCGTCGGCATCCGCTGCCGGAATGCGTCGAGCGCGGCCGGCAGGAAACCGAGCGACATCAGCGGCGTCAGCGCGCAGGCGAGCGCGCCTTCCTTGCCTCCCGACAACTGGATCACGTCGTCGCGCGCGTGCTGCATCTCCGCGAGGATCAGCCGCGCGCGCGCATGGACGGCCTGCCCGAAACGCGTGAGCTGCGCGCCGCGCGCGTTGCGCGTGACGAGCGGCACGCCGAGGTCGAGTTCGAGTTCGCGGATCGCCTTCGTCAGTGCGGGCTGCGACAGATGGATCGCGCGTGCGGCCGCGCGCAGGCTGCCGTGTTCGGCGATGGCGGCGAGCGCTCGGAGCTGGTGGTGTTTCACGGCGTGGCGGGGCGCGGCGGCAGTGGCGACGTTCCCATCCTACACCGCGCCGCCGCATTCAAAGCACGCGATAACCACGCGTTATCACGATCGAAAAATGTCGCTCCGGGCTGCAGTTTTTGAATGCCTAGACTGCATGCGCAGGCCGTCGAACGGGCCGCGCACACGACACGCACAACCAGTACGGAGACACACCTTCATGAAGGCGCCCCGAGCGGACAGCATGGTCTGCGGGCATGTCGGCAATGTTGCCGCATCCCCGTCCAATCGTCAGTTGATTGTCGCGATCACGATCGGCAACGGTCTCGAATTCTTCGATCTCACCGTGTTCAGCTTCTTCGCGGTGCTGCTCGGCAAACTGTTCTTTCCGGCGGTATCCGCGCAGCAGCAGTTGCTGATGTCGGTCGCGACCTTCGGTGTCGGTTTCATCGCGCGGCCGGTTGGCGGCGTCGTGATCGGGCTCGTTGCCGACCGCTTCGGCCGCGTGCCCGCGATGAACCTCACGCTCGTCACGATGGCGATCGGCACCGGAATGATCGGCGTGATGCCGACCTATGCGCAGATCGGCGTGATGGCTCCCGTGCTGGTGGTCGTCGCACGGCTGCTGCAGGGCTTTTCGGCCGGCGGCGAGGTGGGCGTATCGACGTCGCTGCTCGCCGAGCGCGCGCCGGCCGGCGAGCGCGGCTTCTACACGAGCTGGCAATTCGCGAGCCAGGGCGCCGCGGCGCTCGCCGGTTCGTTCGTAGGCTTCCTGCTGTCGCATTTCCTCGACGCGGCATCGCTCGAATCGTGGGGCTGGCGCGTGCCGTTCCTGCTCGGTGTGCTGATCGCACCGGTCGGCCTTTACCTGCGCGCGCGCTTCAACGGGATCGAACAGCACGCGCCGGCCGCGGCCGCGCGGCGTTCGTCGGCCGTACTCGGCACCGTACTGCGGCGCGACGGCGCCGCCGTGCTGACCGCGCTCGGCCTCGTGATCGGCGGCACGGCCGCGCACTTCATCGTGCTGTACTACATGTCGACCTATGCGATCAAGGTGCTGCACCTGCCGATGGATACCGCGCTGTGGTGCGGGATCCTGTCCGGCGCCGTGATGTTCGTCGCCGCGCCGATCGGCGGGCGTCTGTCGGACCGCACCGGCAGCAAGCGTGTCGCGCTGTGGTCGCGCATTGCGCTGACCGTGCTGATCCTGCCGGGCTTCTGGCTGATGCGTGCCGTGCCGTCGATCGCGACGATGTATGCGGTCGTGATGCTGCTCGCCGCGCTGCACTCGATCAACGCCGGCGCGAACGGTGTGATCCTCGCCGAGCTGTTTCCGAAGAGCACGCGTGCGACTGCGCTGTCGATCGCGTATGCGGGCGGCGTGTCGATCTTCGGCGGCTTCGCGCAGTTCATCGTCACGTGGATGATCGGCGCGACCGGCAATCCGGCCGCGCCCGCGTGGTACGTGATCGTCTGCGGCGTGCTGTCGCTCGTCGCGCTTGCGTTCGCGTCGGATCGCAGCGATCGCGATGCGTGACCGGCTGCGCCCGATGCCGCGCCCTTCCTTTCTGCTTGCTTCCGGAACCGTATGACTGCCACCGCTTCGCTTTCGTTTTCGTCCCAGTCGGTCGACGTCATGGCCGGCGACCTGTGCGACTTGTCCGCCTGCACGATGCTCGACCTGCTGAAGAAGCGGGAGATCGGCGCATGCGACCTGCTCGACGCGCACCTCGCGCGGATCGCGACGGTCAACCCGCGCGTGAACGCGCTCGTGACCATCGTCGATTCCGACCTGCTGCGCGCCCGTGCGCGCGACATCGATGCACGCTGGATGCGCGGTGAATGGCAGGGGCCGTTGCACGGATTGCCGGTGTCGCAGAAGGATCTCACCGCGACGCGCGGCGTGCGCACCACGTACGGCTCGCGTTTGTTCGCCGATCACGTGCCGCAACACGACGCGCTCGTCGTGCGCCGGTGCGCGAGCGCCGGTGCGCTGATGATCGGCAAGTCGAACACGCCCGAATTGGGTGCCGGGTCGCATACGTTCAACGACGTGTTCGGCGCGACGCGCAACCCGTGGGACCTGACGCGCTCCGCGGGCGGCAGCAGCGGCGGTGCGGCCGCCGCGCTCGCGTGCGGGATGAACCCGCTTGCGTGCGGCAGCGACATGGGCGGCTCGCTGCGCAATCCGGCCGCATGGAACAACGTCGTCGGATTGCGGCCGTCGCCGGGCCGCGTGCCGCGCGCGCCGGACCTGAATGGCTGGACGACACTCGGTGTCGACGGGCCGATGGCGCGCGACGTGGCCGATACTGCGCTGCTGCTGTCCGCGATCGCCGGGCCGAGCGGCGAGACCGCGACCGAACTCGCTGAACCGGGTGCGCGCTTCGCGCAGCCGCTCGAACGCGACTTCCGCGGCACGCGCATCGCGATGTCGCGCGGCCTGCCCGGGGTGCCGGTCGATCCGGAGATCGGGCGTGCGGTCGATGCGCAGGCGCGCGTGTTCGCGGCGCTGGGCTGCGAAGTCGAATTCGACGATCCCGATCTGTCGGAAGCCGAGGACGTGTTCCGCATCGAGCGTGCGTGGATGATCGGCACGCTGGTCGACGGGCTGGACGAGGCGCAGCGCGCGGTGCTGAAGCCCGAGATTCACGACGAATACCGGCTGCATCGCTCGCTGACGGCCGCCGATCTCGGCCGCATGTTCGTGCGCAAGACGCGCCTGTTCGAGCGGATGCGCGCGTTCATGCAGCGCTACGCGTTCTACGTGCTGCCGGCCACGCAGGTGATGCCGTTCGATGTCGACCTGCGCTCGCCCGCGCACGTGCTGGGCGCCGCCAGCACCTCGTATATCGACTGGATGCGCGTGTGCTGGTACCTGTCGTCGACCGAGGCGCCGATCCTGTCGGTGCCGTGCGGCTTCGGTGCAGCCGGCCTGCCGATCGGCATGCAGATCGTCGGCGGCTACCGCGACGACTGGGGTGTGCTGCAGTTCGGCCGCGCATACGAAGTCGCGGCCGGCCGCCGCTGGGCGCCGCCAGCCGTCGTTGCCGACGCGATGCGCTGACCGCCTTTTCCGCCTCACATCCAACCGGTTCCGGTTCGCACCGGAGCAGGCCGCGCGCCTGCGGGGGACGCGTACGCCTGCGTTTTGCCATTCGACCCGCGCAATGGAGACCTTCCGATGAAACAACGGCTGTTGGCAGGCGCGGGTGTCGCGCTGATCGCGGGTGCGGCGCACGCACAGAGCAGCGTCACGCTGTACGGCATTATCGACGAGGGGCTGACCTACACGAGCAACCTCGCGGTGGCCGGCCCGAACGGCACGGTGAGCGGCAAGCAAGCGTGGCGAATGCTGGGCGGCGTGCAGCAGGCGAGCCGCTGGGGGCTGCGCGGCGTCGAGGATCTCGGCGGCGGGATGACGGCCGTCTTCACGCTGGAGAACGGCTTCGACCCGAGCACGGGCAAGCTCGGGCAGGGTGGGCTGATCTTCGGCAAGAAGGCGTTCGTCGGACTGTCCGGGCCGTTCGGTACCGTCACGCTCGGGCGCCAGTACGACACCAACGTCGACTTCCTCGGGCCGCTCGAGGCAGCCGCGCTGTTCGGCGGTTACATGGCTGCGCACCCCGGCGACCTCGACAACGTGAACAACGCGAACTCGACCAACAATGCAATCAAGTTCACGAGCAACGACTACGGCGGGTTCCGCTTCGCGGCGATGGTTGGCGTGGGCGGCATCGCGGGCGCGGCGACGCGCAACCAGGTGTGGTCGATGACGGCCGGCTACACGCGCGGGCCGCTCGTGATCGCCGCCGGCTACCTGAACGCGCGCAACCCGAACGTGTCGTTTTTCGGCACGACCGGCAGCCCCGCACCGGTCACGGGCGGTGTGCCGGGCAACAACATGCTGTCGCCCGTGTATTCGGGCTATGCCTCCGCGCGCACGCTGCAGGTCGCGGCGGCGGGCGGCACCTATGCGATCGGCGCGGTCACGCTCGGCGCGATGTATACGAACACGTCGTTCCGGCAGCTCGGCGACCTGTCGTCCGGTCCGAATCCCGGCGGTGTGTCCGGCAATGCGGTGTTCAACAACGTCGAGGCCAGCGTGCGCTACCAGTTCACGCCCTACCTGTTCGGCGGCGTCGCGTACGACTACACGCGCGGCGGCGGCGTGAACGGCCGCGACGGCGCGACGTACCATCAGGTCGCGGCGGGGCTCGACTACTTCCTGTCGAAGCGCACCGACGTGTACCTGACCGCCGTCTACCAGCGTGCGTCGGGTACCGACTCGACCGGACGCCCGGCGGTCGCCGCGATCAACGGGCCCGGCGCATCGGCGAACGACCGGCAGTTCCAGGCGCGCGTGGGCCTGCGGCATAAGTTCTGACGGAGGCGGCCGCGGCGCGCGGTGATATGCTCGCGGGACGCCCGCGACCGACGGGCGGATTCCGATTGCCCGCGCGCGACCATCCGGCCGCGTCGCACGGCATTTCCGAGGGAAGAACCGACAACATGAGCCGCAAATTCATTCTGAAGGGCGACACGACCGACCACGGCGGCGTCGTGCTCGAAGGGATCGCCAATTCGTCGTTCGACGGGCGCGAACTCGCCTATCTCGGCGCAGCGGTGTTCTGCGCCGCCTGCAAGTCGCCGGGCGTGATCGTGTCCGACGGCGGCGAGCGGACGATGACCGTGATGGGCAAGGTCGTCGCGCTCGAACACGACCTGTGCCAGTGCCTGTGCACGCCGCAGCCGAAGCTGATCGCGTCGCAGGCCACCGGGACGATCACCGGCTGAATCCCGCCGCGCGGAGGCGGTTGCCATCCGCGCGGCATCGACACCCGGCCGCGGGCCGTCAGACGCTGCCTTCGGTTTCGATCACGAGGATGCGTGCTTCCCCGAGCGGATGCGCGACGTGCTCGGTGCCGGCCGATGCGTGGAACACGTCACCCGTTTCGAGCACCGTCGCGTGCTCGACGCCTGCTTCTCGATAGCGCATCTCGACGCGACCGCCGAGCACCGCGAATACTTCCTCGCCGTCGTTCACGTGCCACCGATACGGCTGGTCGGTCCAGTGCAGGCGGACCGTGATGCCGTTCAGGTTCGCGATGTCGAGCGCGCCCCATGCGCGGTCCGCGGTGAATGCGGCGCTGCGGATGATGTTCATCGATGGGTCCTCCGGCGCGAATGCGCGTCGTTCTGGTCTTCCAGTCTTCGAGCGTTCAAGTCAATTTTCCGGCGTCGGCATTCAGCGCGACATCGCGCGCAGCGCCTCTTCGATCGTCGCCTTGCGCGTCGCGAAGCCGGCCGCCGACCGTTCGGTGACGCGCTTCACGACCGCTGCCGGTGCGGTGTCGGGCGAACCGGCGTCGAACGGCGGTGCCGGCGCGTACTCGAGTTGCAACTGGATCGCCTGCGCTTCTTCTTCGCCGGCCAGTTCCGCGGCGATCGTCAGTGCGAAGTCGATGCCGGCCGTGACGCCGCCGCCCGTGATCAGGTTGCCGTCGCGCACCACGCGCTCGCGCACCGGCACCGCGCCGAGCGGTTCGAGCAGCGAGTGGAACGCCCAGTGCGTCGTCGCGCGCTGCCCGCGCAGCAGGCCGGCCACACCCAGCAGCAGCGCACCCGTGCACACCGACGTCACGTAGCGCGCGGCGGCCGCGCGCTGCTGCACGAACGCGATCGTTTCGGCATCGAGCAGCAGCGCGTTGATCCCGATCCCGCCCGGAATGCAGATCACGTCGAGCGGCGGACAGTCGTCGAACGTGCAGGTCGGCGCGAGCGCGAGCCCGCTGCTCGATGCGACGGCGTCGCGCGACTTCCAGACCAGATGAACGGTGGCGTCGGGCAGCGACGCGAGCACGTCGTGCGGGCCGGTGAGATCGAGTTGCTGGACGCCCGGAAACACGAGAAAGCCGATATGCAGGGACATGCGAAGACTCCGATTGGATGGGGGCGGGCCGTAGCCTGTACGGGATGGACAGGTCGATTCTAGGGGCGTAGTGTTTGGCGAAATTGCCATATAACCCACTTTTTCAGCCAATCATCATGCCTGCCGCCCCGCGTTCGATCGTGATCCTCGCGTTTCCTCGTGCCCAGCTGCTCGACGTGTCGGGGCCGCTGCAGGTGTTTGCGTCCGTCAACGAGCTGGCGCAGGAGCGCGGCCAGCCGGCGCCGTATGCGCCGCGCGTCATCGCGGCCGAGGCGGGGCCCGTCGAGACTTCGTCTGGCCTTGTCGTGATGGCGGAATCGCTGCGCTCGGCCGGGCGCCTTCCCGACACGCTGATCGTCGCCGGCGGCAAGGGCGTGCACGCGGCCTCGAAGGATGCGCGGCTGGTGCGCTGGGTGCGGCAGCAGGCGGCGCGCACACGGCGCGTGGCATCGGTCTGCACCGGCGCCTTTCTGCTTGCCGAGGCCGGCCTGCTCGACGGGCGGCGTGCGGTCACGCACTGGGCGCGCTGCGACGAATTCGCGGCGCGCTATCCGAACGTGCGCGTCGAATCCGATCCCATCTTCATCCGCGAAGGCGCGTTGTGGACCTCGGCCGGCGTGACGGCCGGCATCGATCTCGCGCTCGCGCTGGTCGAGGAGGATCTCGGGCGGGCGACCGCCCTCGACGTCGCGCGCGAACTCGTCGTGTTCCTGAAGCGTCCGGGCGGGCAGGCGCAGTTCAGCACGATGCTGTCGATGCAGCGCACCGACGACCGGTTCGGCGAACTGCATGCATGGATGGCCGAGCACCTGGCGGCCGACCTGTCGGTGCCCGCGCTGGCCGAGCGCGTGCGCATGAGCGCGCGCAGCTTCGTGCGCCACTACCGCGCCGGAACCGGCCGCACGCCCGCGCGCGCGGTCGAGCAGATCCGCGTCGAGGCCGCGCAACGCCTGCTCGGCGAAACGGCATGGCCCGTCAAGCGGATCGCTGCGCGGTGCGGCTTCGGCTCGGAGGAGACGCTGCGCCGCTGTTTCGTACGCGTGCTGGGCGTGTCGCCGCAGGGGTATCGCGAGCGATTCGTGCGGTAACGCGCGGCGGGCGACCGGCGGGGCCGGAACGATCGCCGCGTGGGACTGAACGGAAATCGATCGCTTTCCAGTCCGAAACGCGGAAACTATTCAGGATCGGAGAACAATGGGTGGGGACTTGTGCCACGCCCGTCGCGCGCTCTATTCTGTTCCGTTGGCGATTCGAAGGGGGGCAGCATGGACCGAATCCAGGCAATGGAAGTTTTTACTCGCGTGGTCGACGCGAACAGCTTCACGCGCGCGGCCGACACGCTCGCGATGCCGCGCGCGTCGGTGACGACCATCATCCAGAATCTCGAGGCGCTGCTCGGCGTGCGCCTGATGCACCGCACGACGCGCCGGCTGTCGCTGACGCCGGAAGGTGCGGCGTACTACGAGCATTGCATGAAGATCATCTCGGAGATCGCGGAGGCCGACGCGAGTTTCCAGACCGGCAACCGCAAGCCGAGCGGCGTGCTGCGTGTCCACATGCCGAGTTCGCTCGGGCGGCGCATCGTGCTGCCGTCGTTGTCGATTTTCCGGCAGCGCTACCCGGACATCACGCTCGAACTGGGGCTCTCCGACCGCTACGTGGATCCGGTCGAGGAGGGCATCGACTGCATGATCCGGGTCGGGCCGCTCGAGGATTCGTCGATGGTCGCGCGGCGGATCGGGATGCTGAAGCGCGTGACCTGCGCGTCGCCCGACTACCTCGCGCGTCACGGCGAGCCGCACGAGATTGCCGATCTCGCCGAACATCACGCGGTGAATTTTCGAGCGAGCCACGGCGCGCGGGCGATTCCGTGGGTGTTCATGATCGACGGCAAGCCGTTCGAGGTGCGGATGAACGGGAGCGTCACGGTCAACGATTCGGATGCCTACGTGACGTGCGGGCTCGAAGGGTTCGGGATGATCCAGCCGACGCTGTTCATGGTGCTGCCGCACCTGCTCGACGGCTCGCTGGTCGAGGTGCTGCCGGACTGCAATCCGAAGCCGAAGCCGATTTCGATCGTGTATCCGCACAACCGGCATCTGTCGCAGAAGGTGCGCGTGTTCGCCGACTGGATCGCGGAGGTGTTCGAGTCGACGCCGTCGCTGGAAGGGGGGGAGAACTGGCGCGGGAAGGTGGGGGTGCAGGCGGCCCGAGAGCCGCGCAGTTCGGTGGCGGCGTAGCCGTGCGCGGCGAGACCGGCCGAGCGAGTCGCGCCCGATCAGGTCGGGAGCATGCCGATGCGCGGATTCAGGCACGCATAGACGAGGCTGAAGGCGAGCAGCGCGAACAGCAGCGACGTGACGATGCGGGCGACTGTGCGCGTGCGTTCGATCCGGATGAAGAGCGTGCCCCCGACGAGCATTAGCGTCGCGCCGACGTAGAAATCGTTGGCGAAATCGCCGAGGTCGCGTTCGACGAGGCTGTCCGCGAAGCTCATGTAGTCGTAGCTCAGCAGGCGATGCAACTGGTCGGGCGTCGACAGGTTGACGAACGTGCCGGCGACGGGCACGAGCCCGATCAGCGTGAACAGCGTGGCGATGACGATCATGATGCGTTGCTTCATCGGTCAGCCCACGTTGTAGAACGCCTGGATTTGCGCGTTGACGAGCACGATCAGCATGACGACGGCCCAGCCGAGCACGAGCGCGAAGCGCCTGCGGCTGCGGTGGGCGTCAAGTGCAAACAGCGCGGCCATGGCGTTGAGTGAGGCCAGCACCAGCACGTAGAAGCGGCTGGCGAACAGGTTAGCCTCGGGGATCGCGCGGTCGATGTGATTGACCCAGTGATAGGTGATCGGCTTGAGGGCGAGGCCTTCGCCGATCACGGCGGGGTCGAGCAGGCGGGAGAAGGGCGGCGCACCGGCGGCGGCATAGCAAAGCACGACGGCCGCGAGTGCGAGAGCGGCGGTGCGCCATGGCTTGTCGGGGGTGGTCGGGATCATCGGGTGACGTCGGCCGTGTGATGGACGGCGTCATTTTGCCTGCGAAGCAGTGCGGTGTTGACGCACGACTGAGGCGGCGCGAAGGTCGGCTCGTGAAAGCGGAACCGGCGCATCGGAAGATGCAAATGAAAAAGCCGCTGTTTCTTTCGAAACAGCGGCTTTCGCATTTGGTGGCGAATCAGGGATTCGAACCCCGGACCTGCGGATTATGATTCCGTCGCTCTAACCGACTGAGCTAATTCGCCGAAGACTTGAATTATGTCGATCGGGCGGTCGGCTGTCAATACCTTTTTCCATCTTTCCCGAAAAAAGTTGCCGGCGGCCCGTGCCGGCCTTCATTGCGGGCGGGAGCCGGTCCCCGGAAGGCGGCCTTCCGCCGACCGTCCCCGCTGCGCACCCTCCATCAATCCTGCGCGTAAATGTTCGAGTCCTTCGTCTCCTTGACGAACAGCAGGCCGATCACGAACGTGGCCAGCGCGATCACGATCGGATACCAGAGGCCCGAGTAGATGTTGCCCTTCGCCGCGACGATCGCGAACGCGGTGGCCGGCAGGAAGCCGCCGAACCAGCCGTTGCCGACGTGATAGGGCAGCGACATCGACGTGTAGCGGATCCGCGTCGGGAACATCTCGACCAGCATCGCGGCGATCGGGCCGTAGACCATCGTCACGTAGATCACGAGGATCGTCAGGATCACGATCGTCATCGGCCAGTTGAGCTGCGCCGGGTCTGCCTTCGCCGGGTAGCCGGCCGATTTCAGCGTCGACGCGAGCGTCTTGTCGAACGCCGCGCCCTGCGCCTTCGCGTCGGCCGCCTTGCCTTCATAGGCCGGGATCACCGTGTCGCCGACCTTGATCTGGGCCGTCGCGCCAGCCGGTGCCGCGACGTTCTCGTAGTTCAGGCCGGCCTTCGCGAGCGCGCTCTTGGCGACGTCGCACGAGTTCGTGAACTTCGACGTGCCCACCGGGTTGAACTGGAACGAGCAGGCGGCCGGATCGGCGATGACCGTGATCGGCGCCTTCTGCGTCGCGATCTCGAGCTGCGGGTTCGCGTAGTGCGTGAGCGCCTTGAACAGCGGGAAGTAGGTCAGTGCCGCGATCAGGCAGCCCGCGAGGATGATCGGCTTGCGGCCGATCTTGTCCGACAGCGAACCGAAGAACAGGAAGAACGGCGTGCCGATCAGGAGCGCGATCGCGATCAGGATGTTCGCACTCGCACCGTCCACCTTCAGCGTCTGCGTGAGGAAGAACAGCGCGTAGAACTGGCCCGTGTACCACACGACGGCCTGGCCGGCGGTCAGGCCGACGAGCGCGAGGATCACGATCTTCAGGTTCTTCCACTGGCCGAACGCTTCGGTCAGCGGCGCCTTCGACGTCTTGCCTTCCGCCTTGATGCGCAGGAACACCGGCGATTCGTTCAGCTGCATCCGGATCCATACCGACACCGCGAGCAGCAGGATCGACGCGACGAACGGCACGCGCCAGCCCCAGCTGCCGAACGCTTCCTCGCCGATGAACGTGCGCACGCCGAGGATCACGAGCAGCGACAGGAACAGGCCGAGCGTGGCGGTCGTCTGGATCCATGCGGTGTAGAAGCCGCGACGGTTGGCCGGAGCATGCTCGGCGACGTAGGTCGCCGCGCCGCCGTACTCGCCGCCGAGCGCGAGGCCCTGCAACAGCCGCATCGCGATGAAGATCACGGGCGCGGCGATGCCGATCGACGCGTAGCCGGGCAGGAAGCCGACCACGAACGTCGAGACGCCCATGATCACGATCGTCACGAGGAACGTGTGCTTGCGGCCGACGAGGTCGCCGAGGCGGCCGAACACGATCGCGCCGAACGGCCGCACCGCGAAGCCGGCCGCGAAGCCGAGCAGCGTGAAGATGAAGGCGGCGGTCGGATTGACGCCGGAGAAGAAACTCTTGCTGATGTAGGCCGCGAGCGAGCCGGCCAGGTAAAAGTCGTACCACTCGAACACGGTGCCGAGCGACGACGCGAAGATCACTTTCTTCTCTTCGCCCGTCATCGGCGAGTGGGAAATTTGCCCGCCTAACGTTGCCATGAGTCGTCTCCAAGTCCCTTGATATAGATGTGCGGCCGCCTTGGGTGGACGGGCCTGTCGAGGATTATTGGTACGGAAACTTACGGCCGACTGACTCGCGCGTGCAAAACGACTGCAGGTTAACCCGCGCCGAATCGGTGGTTTCGTGCGCCCATCGTGCTGCGAAGTGCTTTGATTTTCTGGTAAATCGTCGATTTTGTCTCAGTTTCGGCGTGCCTTGGCGGTGCCCATCAGGGTTAATCCGGGGCGGTTTCGGCCAGCGGCAGGCTGACGCGCACGAGCGTGCCGGCGAGGCGCGGTGCGTGCTGGTAGACGTGATCGTCGAGCGTCAGCGTGCCGCCGTGCTGCGTGGCGATCTCGCGCACGATCGCGAGCCCGAGGCCGCTGCCGTCGCCTTCGCGGCCGAGGATCCGGTAGAAACGCTCGACGACGCGCTCGCGTTCGGCGGCCGGGATGCCCGGCCCCGTGTCCTCGACTTCGAGATGCACGCGCCGCGCCGCGCGCTCGGCGCGCACGCGCACCGTGATGCGGCCGCCGTCCGGCGTGTAGCGGATCGCGTTGTCGATCAGGTTGCCGAGCATCTCGCGCAGCATCACCGGATTGCCGTCGACGTCGAGCGGCCTGTCGTCCGGCGGGTCCGGCGGGCCTTCGTAGCCGAGATCCATCCGTTTCGCGAGCGCGGCCTGCACCCAGTCGCGCACCGCGCGCCGTGCGAGCGTGGCGATCTCGACCGGCTCGAACGTCAGCCCGCTCGCGCGGTTCTCGGCGCGCGCCAGCGCAAGCAACTGCGTGACGAGCCGCGCGGCCTGCTCGGAGCTGGTCGCGATCTGCTCGAGCGAGCGCTGCACGTCGGGCGGGACGGGGTGGCGCAGCGCGAACTCGGCCTGCGTGCGCAGGCCCGCGAGCGGCGTCTTCATCTGATGGGCGGCGTCGGCGATGAAGCGCTTCTGTAGCGCCATGTTCTGTTCGAGGCGCGCGAGCAGGTCGTTGAACGACGTGACGAGCGGCTCGATCTCGGGCGGCGCGCGCTGCGCCTCGACGGGCGACAGGTCGTCGGGCCGTCGCGCGCGGATGTGCGCCTGCAGCGCGTTGAGCGGCGCGAGCCCGCGCGACAGCCCGAACCAGACCAGCAGGATCGCGAGCGGCAGGATCACGAACTGCGGCAGGATCACGCCCTTGATGATGTCGTTCGCGAGCGCGTTGCGCTTGTCCAGCGTTTCGCCGACCTGCACGAGCACGGGCTGCGGGCTGCCCGCTTGCGGCAGCGCGACGGTCGTGTACGCGACGCGCACGTCGTTGCCGCGCAGCAGGTCGTCGCGAAACATGACGACGCCCGGCGGCGGGCGGTCCTCGTCGCGCGGTAGCGGCATGTCGGCTTCACCCGCGACCAGCTCGCCGCGTGTGCCGAGCACCTGGAAGTACACGCTGTCGACGTTGTCCGCGCGCAGGAAGTCGCGGGTCTGCTCCGGCAGCGTCAGCTCGGCGACGCCGTTCACCGGGTGGATCTGCCGCGCGAGCACATAGGCGTTGGTCTCGAGCGCGCGGTCGAACGGGCCGTTCGCGATCGTCTTCGCGACCAGATAGGTGACGGCGATGCTCATCGGCCACAGCAGCAGCAGCGGCGCGAGCATCCAGTCGAGGATTTCGCCGAACAGCGAGCGCGGGCGCGGCGCCTCGGGCGTATCGGTTTCGTCGGGCGGCGCGAACGGGTTCTCGTAGCGCGCGTCGCGCGCCTCGTCGGCGGCCGACGACGGCGCGCCGGTCGGATGGCGGGTAGGGGCCGGCGTGGCCATCGCGGCGACGCCCGGGTTCAGCGCAGCGGCGTGCCGGCCACCGCGGGCTGGGGCGCTGCCGTGTCGGCCGGCGCGGCGGGCGCGACCTTCTCGAGGCAATAGCCGAGGCCGCGCACGGTCGAGATCCGTACGCCGCTGGGTTCGATCTTCTTGCGCAGCCGGTGCACGTAGACTTCGATCGCGTTGTTGCTGACTTCCTCGCCCCATTCACAGAGATGGTCGACGAGCTGCTCCTTCGACACGAGCCGGCCGATCCGCTGCAGCAGCACCTCGAGCAGGCCGAGCTCGCGGGCGGAAAGGTCGAGCACGTGATCGTTCGCATACGCGATCCGGCCGACCTGGTCGAACGCGAGCGAGCCATGGCGCACGACGGTCGGGCCGCCGCCCGCGCCGCGCCGGGTCAGCGCGCGCACGCGCGCCTCGAGCTCGTTGAGCGCGAACGGCTTGGCCATGTAGTCGTCGGCGCCGAGGTCGAGCCCCTTCACGCGCTCGTCGACGCTGTCGGCGGCCGTCAGGATCAGCACGGGAAGGTTGGAATTGCGGGCGCGCAGGCGCTTGAGCACGTCGAGTCCGGGCATTTTGGGGAGCCCGAGATCGAGGATCAGCAGGTCGAATGTCTGCATCGACAGCGCGGTATCGGCGTCGACACCGGTCTTCACGTGGTCGACCGCATAGCCCGATTGGCGGAGTGACCGGGTGAGGCCGTCCGCGAGTATGCTGTCGTCTTCCGCGATGAGAATTCGCATGGTGCTGACCGATGGCCGGCGGGGCGTTCGCGCCGGCCGGCTGTCTCCGAAGTTATTCGTGTACAACGCTCTGCATTGCGGGCTTGCACAAAACACTGTTTTTTTATACAGTGTCTGCATTCGTGGGCAGCGCTTGAAAGTGGGCGCGCCTCTAACAGACGCTGCTCATCATAGCAAAGGACGATTCATGGAAGATAGCAAGAAGGGCTCCGGGATGACCGCCGAGAAGAGCAAGGCGCTGGCCGCCGCGCTTGCCCAGATCGAAAAGCAGTTCGGCAAGGGCTCGATCATGCGCATGGGCGACGGCGAGGCGACCGAGAACATCCAGGTCGTGTCCACGGGCTCGCTCGGTCTCGATATCGCGCTCGGCGTCGGCGGCCTGCCGCGCGGCCGGGTGGTCGAGATCTACGGTCCGGAATCGTCCGGTAAAACCACGCTCACGCTGCAGGTCATCGCCGAACTGCAGAAGATCGGCGGCACGGCAGCGTTCATCGACGCCGAGCACGCGCTCGACGTTCAATATGCGGCGAAGCTCGGCGTGAACGTGCCCGAGCTGCTGATCTCGCAGCCGGACACCGGCGAGCAGGCGCTCGAAATCACCGACGCGCTGGTGCGCTCGGGCTCGATCGACATGATCGTCATCGACTCGGTCGCGGCGCTCGTGCCGAAGGCCGAAATCGAAGGCGAGATGGGCGATTCGCTGCCGGGTCTGCAGGCCCGCCTGATGTCGCAGGCGCTGCGCAAGCTGACCGGCACGATCAAGCGCACGAACTGCCTGGTGATCTTCATCAACCAGATCCGGATGAAGATCGGCGTGATGTTCGGCAACCCGGAGACCACGACGGGCGGCAACGCGCTGAAGTTCTACTCGTCGGTGCGTCTCGACATCCGCCGGATCGGCTCGATCAAGAAGAACGACGAGGTGATCGGCAACGAAACCCGCGTGAAGGTCGTCAAGAACAAGGTGTCGCCGCCGTTCCGCGAAGCGATCTTCGACATCCTGTATGGCGAAGGCATTTCGCGTCAGGGCGAGATCATCGATCTCGGCGTGCAGGCGAAGATCGTCGACAAGGCCGGCGCCTGGTACAGCTACAACGGCGAGAAGATCGGCCAGGGCAAGGACAACGCGCGTGAATTCCTGCGCGAGAATCCGGAAATCGCACGCGAGATCGAGAACCGCATTCGCGAATCGCTTGGCGTGGTCACCATGCCCGATGGTGCAGGCCAGGACGAAGCCGAGGCGATGGACGAAGAAGAGTGATGGTCGGGCGCCGAGGTCAGGCTGGCGAGCCGGAGGAGAGCGACGCGCCCGAAACGGCGGGTCGCTCCGGCCGGCGAACCGGATCCTCGGGCGCCGATCAGCGGGGCGCAGGCAGCGATGCCGCGAACCGCACCGCGACGAGGGCATCCGACGATGCCCTCGTTTCGTTTGAGATTGCCGCACCGGACGATCCGTTCGACGACGATGAATCGTTCGACGCGCACGACCGCTCCCGCCGTCGTGTTTCCGGTGTCAGCTTCCCGGGTGATCGCGCAGCCGATGCATCGGCGCCGGCCAGGGAAGATGTCTATACGCGCAGCAGCCAGCATCCGCGCCGCACACGTCGCGCGTCGGGAGCTTCTTCCAGCACTGCATCAGGTGACGCTCCGGGCGCGACCGAGCGCAAGTCGTCGAAGCCTCAACGATCGCTGAAGGGCCGCGCGCTCGGCTATCTCTCCCGCCGTGAATACAGTCGCACGGAACTGGCGCGCAAGCTCGCGCCCTACGTCGGCGAAGACGAATCCGTCGACCCCGTGCTCGATGCGCTGGAACAGGAAGGCTGGCTGTCCGATGCGCGCTTTGCCGAGAGTCTCGTGCATCGTCGCGCGTCGCGTGTCGGCGTCGCACGTATCGTCAGCGAGCTGAAGCGTCATGCGGTGGGCGACACGCTCGTCGAAGAGGTGAATGCGCAGCTCCGCGAGACCGAATGGGCGCGTGCGCAGGCGGTCTGGCGCAAGAAATTCGGTGCACTGCCGCAAACGCCGGCCGAGCGTGCGAAGCAGGCGCGCTTTCTCGCTGCGCGCGGCTTCTCGAGTGCGACCATCGTGAAGTTGCTGAAGGTCGGCGACGATTTCCTGATCGACGACTGATCGTGCCGATCGCGCGCGTGGCGCGCGATTTTGCTGCAACGCAACCGCTTCCGGACAGGCGGGAATACCCGCCGTCGCGTCAAACTGTCTCAAATACCCAATATGCTAAAATCCGTGGGTTTTCCTCTTCGGCCTCAACCTCCAGCATGCCGCTATCCGAGCCCGTGCCCCGTCAGTTGCGACATCAACGCGCAATCCGAGCGGAAGCTTACGAGCGCGGCGACGGCTTGTGGGACATCGAAGCCTGCCTGACCGACCACAAGCCGCGCGATGTCGCGCTTGCGTCGGGCATCCGGCCCCAGGGCCTGCCGATCCACGAACTCTGGCTGCGCGTGACTATCGATCGTGACCTCAATGTCGTCGACGCCGAAGCGTCTTCGGAATGGGTTCCCTATCCCGGTCACTGTCAATCCGCCTCTCCCGCCTATCGGGCCCTCATCGGGCTCAATCTCTTCCGCAATTTCCGCCGCAACGCGAACCGGCTGCTTGCCGGCGTCGCAGGCTGCTCCCATCTCACCGAACTGTGCGCCGTGCTGCCGACGGCAGCGATCCAGGCGTTCGCCGGTGACGTGTGGAACGTGCGCGAGGAGGGGGGCGAAGGGCCGGACCATGGCGGCGTGCACGACGAAGCGCCTTTTCAGCTCGGCCGCTGCCGGGCGTTGCGGTTCGACGGCGAGGTCGTGCGGCAGTACTACCCGCGCTGGTATGGCGCGAGCCGGCCGGACGTGCCCGGTGAAGGCAGCACGAAGGAATGAACGGAAATCATTCGAAGAAGCGTCTAAAGCGACTTTTCATCCAACTCTCAGACTGAAGGGAATCACGCATGAAGATTCACGAGTACCAGGGTAAGGAAATCCTGCGGAAATTCGGAGTCGCGGTACCGCGCGGCAAGCCGGCGTTCTCGGTTGACGAGGCCGTCAAGGTGGCAGAAGAGCTCGGCGGCCCGGTATGGGTCGTGAAGGCTCAGATTCACGCGGGTGGCCGTGGCAAGGGCGGCGGCGTGAAGGTGGCGAAGTCGATCGAGCAGGTTCGCGAATACGCGAACCAGATCCTCGGCATGCAGCTCGTCACGCACCAGACGGGCCCGGAAGGCCAGAAGGTCAACCGTCTGATGGTCGAAGAAGGCGCCGACATCAAGCAGGAACTGTATGTCAGCCTCGTCGTCGATCGCGTGACGCAAAAGATCGTTCTGATGGGTTCGAGCGAAGGCGGCATGGACATCGAAGAAGTTGCCGAAAAGCACCCGGAACTGATCCACAAGGTCATCGTGGAACCGTCGACGGGCCTGCTCGACGCGCAAGCCGACGACCTCGCCGCGAAGATCGGCGTGCCGGCTGCTTCGATCCCGCAAGCGCGCGCGATCCTGCAAGGCCTGTACAAGGCATTCTGGGAAACCGACGCATCGCTGGCCGAAATCAACCCGCTGAACGTCTCCAGCGACGGCAAGGTCATCGCACTCGACGCGAAGTTCAACTTCGACTCGAACGCGCTGTTCCGCCACCCGGAAATCGTCGCGTACCGCGATCTGGACGAAGAAGATCCGGCTGAAATCGAAGCGTCGAAGTTCGACCTCGCGTACATCTCGCTCGACGGCAACATCGGCTGTCTCGTGAACGGCGCAGGCCTCGCGATGGCGACGATGGACACCATCAAGCTGTTCGGCGGCGAGCCGGCGAACTTCCTGGACGTCGGCGGTGGCGCGACCACCGAGAAGGTCACGGAAGCGTTCAAGCTGATGCTGAAGAACCCGGACCTGAAGGCAATCCTCGTGAACATCTTCGGCGGCATCATGCGCTGCGACGTGATCGCGGAAGGCGTGATCGCCGGTTCGAAGGCCGTGAACCTGAACGTGCCGCTCGTCGTGCGCATGAAGGGCACGAACGAGGACCTCGGCAAGAAGATGCTGGCCGATTCGGGCCTGCCGATCATCTCGGCGGACAGCATGGAAGAGGCTGCGCAGAAGGTCGTCGCGGCTGCCGCAGGCAAGTAACGCTATCGAATACGCATGGCGGCGCGGTTCGCTCGCGACGCCAATCGAACAGAGGTCAAAATACATGTCGATTCTGATCAACAAGGACACGAAGGTCATCACGCAGGGCATTACCGGCAAAACCGGTCAGTTCCATACGCGCGCCTGCCGTGAATACGCAAACGGCCGCGAAGCATTCGTCGCGGGCGTGAACCCGAAGAAGGCCGGCGAAGATTTCGAAGGCATTCCGATCTACGCAAGCGTCAAGGAAGCGAAGGCGGAAACCGGCGCGACCGTGTCGGTCATCTACGTTCCGCCGGCAGGCGCTGCTGCTGCGATCTGGGAAGCGGTCGAAGCCGATCTGGATCTCGCGATCTGCATCACGGAAGGCATTCCCGTGCGCGACATGATCGAAGTGAAGGACCGCATGCGTCGCGAAGGCCGCAAGACGCTGCTGCTCGGGCCGAACTGCCCGGGCACGATCACGCCGGACGAACTGAAGATCGGCATCATGCCGGGTCACATCCACCGCAAGGGCCGCATCGGCGTCGTGTCGCGTTCGGGCACGCTGACGTATGAAGCGGTTGCCCAGCTGACGGCACTCGGCCTCGGCCAGTCGTCGGCAGTCGGTATCGGCGGCGACCCGATCAACGGTCTGAAGCACATCGACGTGATGAAGATGTTCAACGACGATCCGGATACGGATGCGGTCGTGATGATCGGCGAAATCGGTGGTCCGGACGAAGCCAATGCGGCGGAGTGGATCAAGGACAACATGAAAAAGCCGGTGGTCGGCTTCATCGCTGGCGTCACGGCGCCTCCGGGCAAGCGCATGGGCCACGCCGGCGCGCTGATCTCGGGCGGTGCGGATACGGCCGAAGCGAAGCTGGAAATCATGGAAGCGTGCGGCATCACCGTGACGCGCAACCCGTCGGAAATGGGCCGTCTGCTGAAGAAGGCGCTGTAATATTTCCCCTGGGTTCGTCCTGCAGAAAACGCCGGCTTTGCCGGCGTTTTTTGTTATGCTCGCGCAATGAATTCGTAAGCACCGGGCATGCATCGCGCATGTGCCGGCGATGAACCGGGCCGCCCGCGGGCGGCCGCCGTCCTGCCCGTCACGCCATGCTCGAATTCCTGACGTCGCTCCACTGGGGCGCCGTTCTCCAGATCGTCATCATCGATATCCTGCTCGGCGGCGACAACGCCGTCGTGATCGCGCTCGCATGCCGCAACCTGCCCGCGAACCAGCGTCTGCGCGGCGTCATCTGGGGCACCGCGGGGGCGATCCTGCTGCGTGTCGCGCTGATCACGTTCGCGGTCGCGCTGCTCGACGTGCCGTTCCTGAAGCTCGGTGGCGGGTTGCTGCTGCTGTGGATCGGCATCAAGCTGATGGCGCCGGCCGGCGACGCGCACGACGGCATCAAGCCGGCCAGCCGGCTGTGGGACGCAGTGAAGACGATCGTGATCGCCGATGCGGTGATGAGCCTCGACAACGTGATCGCGATCGCGGGCGCGGCCGAACAGGCCGACCCGTCGCACCGGATCGCGCTCGTGATCTTCGGCCTCGTCGTCAGCGTGCCGATCATCGTGTGGGGCAGCACGCTGGTGCTGAAGCTGCTCGACCGTTTCCCGATCTTCGTGGCATTCGGCGCCGGCCTGCTCGGCTGGATCGCGGGCGGCCTGATCGTGAACGACCCGGTCGGCGACCGCTGGCCGGTGCTCGATACGCCGGAGGTCCTCTACGGCGCGAGCATCGCGGGCGCGCTGTTCGTCGTGGCGATCGGTTACACGCTCAGGAAGCGCCGCGACGTACCGCACGCGCACTGACATTGGCCGTCCGGCCGACTGCCGGATTCACGGCCTGCTGGCTACGATCGAGACGCCTGCCTTTACCGGCAGGCGTTTTTCGTTTCCGGAGCCTGCCATGTTCGAAGCCTTTTCCGTTTCCCTGTTCCGTCGCGCGGCCGCCGATCTGCGGCGCGCGAACCGGCCGTCGCCGCGCTGGCGGCCGGCCGGCTTCACACTGATCGAACTGATGATCGTGCTGGCGATCGTCGGTGTGATCGCGGCCTACGCGATTCCCGCGTACCAGGATTATCTTGCGCGCTCGCGCGTCGGCGAAGGGCTCGCGCTTGCGTCGTCCGCGCGGCTCGCCGTCGCCGACAACGCCGCAAGCGGTGCGAGCCTCGACGGCGGCTACAGCCCGCCGGCCGGGACCCGCAACGTCGAATCGGTTGTGATCGACGGCGAGACCGGCCAGATCACGGTCGCGTTCACCACGCGCGTCGCCGCGGCCGGCACCAATACGCTGGTGCTCGTGCCGTCCGCGCCCGACAAGGCCGACGCGCCCACCGCACGCGTGCCGCTCAAAAAGGGCGCGATGCAGGCCGGCGCGATCGCGTGGGAGTGCTTCGCCGCGGGCAAGGGGGCGTCGTCGTTGCCTGCGCCGGGGGCGGGGCCGCTGCCGGTCGACGCGGCGACGCTGCCCGCGAAATATGCGCCGGCGGAGTGTCGCGCCTAGTGCCGGAGGTGGAGCAGGGCGGCGCGGCAGCATGCCGGCCGCCTCGCCGGCCGGCCGGGGCGGCCACCCGGCGTCGGGTCGCGGCGCGAAGGCCCCGCACAGAGGGGGGAAAGTTTTGTATAGTGCGCCGGTTGCTGACATCCGGTTCGCTCATGCCTTCTACTTTTTCCCGTTCGTTGCCGCTCGTTGCGCTGGCTGTCGCCCTGATCGTGCCGTACGCGATCACGAATCACACGTATCCGATCCCGACCTTCTATTCCGAGTTTTCGGCGCTGGTGCTGTATCTGCTGGTGGGGGTGTCCGTCGTGCTGCTCGCGCGCACCGGCCGCCCGGCCGAGCCGTTTGCGGCGCCGGCCGCGTTCGTCGCGCCGCTTGGGTTCGCCGTGGTACTCATCGCGCAGGTCGCGCTGATCCCGCTCAAGGTGCCGTCGATGAACTGGCTGGCGGTCGGCTATCTCGCGGCCGCGCTGGTCGCGATGCAGGCCGGCTATGCGCTCGCGCGCGACGGGCTGGCCGAGGCCGTGTCGCGGATGATGGCCGGCGCGCTGCTCATCGGCGGCGTGTTCGCGGTCGGAACGCAGATCGTGCAGCTGTTCCACCTCGAGTCGGCGCTGTCGCCGTTCGTCGTGGTGTACAACGTCGCGGTCGATCGCCGTCCGTACGGCAACATGGCGCAGGCGAACCATCTGGCCAGCTACATCGCGTTCGCGCTCGCGGGCGCGCTGTATCTCGTGCAGACGCGCCGGCTCGCGGTATGGGCGTGGCTCGCGCTGTCGATCGTGCTGTCCGTCGGTCTGGCGCTGACGGTGTCGCGCGGGCCGTGGCTGCAGGTCGCGGTGATGGTCGTCGCGGGCTTCTGGATGGCGTGGCTCGAATCGCGCCGCGCGCCGGGCAATGCGCGTGCGTGGGTGATTCCGGCCGTGCTCGCGGTCGCGTTCATCGCGGTGAACGTCGCGGTGCGCTGGGCGAACGTCCACTACCACCTGGGTCTCGCGGAATCCGCGGCCGACCGGATGCGTGACGCGGGGCAGATCGCGCCGCGCCTCGCGCTGTGGAAGTACGGGCTCGCGATGTTCCGCGAACATCCGCTGCTCGGTGTCGGCTGGGGTGAATTCCCGTCGCACCAGTTCGCGCTCGTGCGCTCGCTCGGCGGCGTCGAGATCGCGAACAACTCGCACGACATCTTCATCGACCTGCTCGCGAAGTCCGGCCTCGTCGGCCTGGGCGTGCTCGTCGTCGCTCTCGTGACGTGGTTCGTGCGCGCGGTGCGCGCGCCGCAGTCGAGCATGCGCGTGTTCGGCTTCGCGCTGATCGGCATCCTGCTGATGCATGCACTGGTCGAGTATCCGCAGCAGTACATGTTCTTCCTGTTGCCGGCCATGTTCGTGATCGGGCTGCTCGAGGTGGAGTCGCTGCGCATCCTGCCGGGGCGTGCCGCATTCGGGCTGTTCGCGGTGCTGTCGGTCGGCGGCGTGCTGGCGGTGGTGCCGGTGCTGCGCGACTACCAGCGCGCGGAAGTGCTGTATTACGGTAGCGATCCGGCAGCGCAGTACCGCGATGCCCCGTCGCTGCTGTTTGGCGCGTGGGGTGAATACGGTGCGGCCACGCTCCTCCCGATTTCGGCGGACGACCTGCCGGCCAAGCTCGCCGCCCATGAGCGCGCGATCGCACTGCTGCCCGGCGAGACGGTGCTGCGCCGCTACGCGGTGCTGCAGGCGCTGGCCGGCCGCGAGGCCGACGCGCTCGACACCGTCGCGCGCCTGCACGTGTTTGCGAAGGAGTTGAAGGACTGGCCGCAGCAACTGGCCGCGCTGTACAAGCTGTGCGATGCGCAGCCGGCGCTGAAGCCGTTCAAGGCGGCGGTCGTCGCGAAATACGGCGAAGTTCCGGCCGATGCGGCCGATGACGAGGACGACGACGATTCGGATTGATGCGCGCAGCGCCTGCCGGAACGGGGAGTTCCGGCATGTGCCGCGCCGCGACGGAGCGGCGGTGCGCGTCGGTCGTTAGCGCCCGGCGCGAACCCGGCGATTCCGGCCGCGCATCGATTACCTCGCGGATTGCATGGATTCCGGCTGAAGGCCCGGCGATTCGCGTCAACCATTGTCAAATCGCCGCCGCTCGCCAGGCCGCGCGTGCACAATGCGCGAAAGCGCTCGCGTGCCGACCCGTGTGAGGCGAGGGCAGCGCGACCGCAGGCAACACCCCCGGTCACCCGGGAAGTCCACCACGCAGGATCGCGGCCGAGCATCGTTCGGCCGTGCGGCCGTAACGGGGCGCCGGTCCGATGGCCGCGGCGCAGTGTGACGCATGCGATGCGGCCGGGCGACGTGTTCCGGTGCGCGCCGCGTGCGTCCGGAACACTGCTGAAGAACGATATTCGACCATGGCTATTCGCTCGACCTACCTGATCCTGCCCGCCGTCGCGATGCTGTTTTCCGGCTGCGCGATGCTGACGTCGTCGCAGGAAAGCAAGCTGACGTGCCACATTCCGCGCGCCGTCTATCCGGATACCGCGAAGCCGCTCGCGCGCCCGGCGACCGTGCTCGTGCGCGCGCTGATGACGACGTCCGGTGAAGCGCAGAACGTCACCGTGACGACGAGCAGCCGCAATGCGGCGGCCGACCGTGCGGCTGTCGACGCGATGACGCACGCGACCTGCGTACAGACGGGCGCGACCGCGAACCCGTTCCTGCTGACCCAACCGTTCGTGTTCGAGCCGCAGCGCGGCCGGTGATGCGTGGGCGGTGCGGCCCGCTCGCGGGTTGTCGTCCGGTTCGCTTCCTGCCGGCCACTTCGTCGTGGATGGCCGCCGACTGTCGATGCATACGATCGCTACGGCCGACGATGCCCCGGTGAATGGCTCCTGTTGCCGTTGGCACTCAACCCGCCGGCTCCTCCGCCTTCCAGTCCCCCGACTTCCCGCCGCGCTTCTCGCGCACGCTCACATCGGTGATCACCATCCCGCGGTCGACGGCCTTGCACATGTCGTAGACGGTCAGCAGCCCGACCTGAACGGCAGTCAGCGCTTCCATCTCGACGCCGGTGCGCCCGAACGTCTCGACCTGCACGACGCACTGGACGCCCGGCAGCGCGTCGTCGAGTTCGAACTCGACGGCCACGCGCGTCAGCGCGAGCGGATGACACAGCGGGATCAGGTCGGCCGTGCGCTTGGCGCCCTGGATGGCCGCGATGCGCGCGACGCCGAGCACGTCGCCTTTCTTGGCCTTGCCGTCGCGGATCAGCGCGAACGTGGCCGGCAACATCCGGATCGTGCCGCGCGCGATCGCGATGCGTTGGGTTTCCTGCTTGCCGCCGACGTCGACCATGTGCGCATGGCCGGCAGCGTCGAAATGGGTGAGTCCTGACATGTCTTCCTCTAGTGGAACGGCGGGCGCGAGCACGTCCCGCGATCGCGCATCGCGATTGGCCGGAGCATCGAATCCCGTCTCTGCGCCCCGATCCGATCCAGCGGTTCAACGGGCGCCTATCATAGCAGTGGCATGCGCGGCGCCGGGGACGCAGATGGCGTCCATGTCGAACGGGACAGTCACGCTGCCGCCGGTACAATGACCCGAATATTCAGACCAAACGCCGCGATGCGCGCCGGGCGCGCGGGACGGCGTCGTTTTCATCCTGCCATGCGTGTCAAACAGTTGCTTGCCGTGTCGCTGTCGGTGGCGCTCGCATGGCCGCCGAGCGGCCATGCGCAGAGCGCGTCCGCGCCGCCGCTCGAATCGGCGGCCGGCGCCGCGCGGTCGATTTCCACCGTGCCGTCCGGCATCGCGGCCGGTGTGTTCGGCACGTACGGCGGCGCGGAG
>NZ_JAAGPH010000080.1:0-36389 GCF_017104705.1 Burkholderia sp. Se-20373
TGACCGGCTGCCGTGCGCGGCCGGGCAGCGCTGGACCTGGGACGGCGTCGCGTTCACGATGCTGTGGCCGCAAGGCGGCCCGGGCGCGGGCTCGTCGAACGGGCGGTCGTGCGTGCTGCGCATCGACGCGGGCGAGACGTCCGCGCTGCTGACAGGCGACGTCGATGCGCGCGGCGAACGCCGGCTCGTGGACGTTGCGCCCGACGCGCTGGCCGCACAGATCCTGGTCGTTCCGCACCACGGCAGCCGCACGTCGTCGGTCGAGCCTTTCCTCGATTCGGTCGGGCCGCGCGTCGCGGTATTTCCTGTAGGCTATCGCAATCGTTTCGGACATCCGCACCGGACGGTTCTCGCCCGTTACGAGGCGCGCGGGATCCCGCTGTCGCGCACCGATCGCGACGGCGCCGTGCGGTTCGACGTCGCGCCGGCCGACGGCGGGTTTGCCTTCGAGCGTCATCGCGACGTTTGGCGACGGTACTGGATGGATCGGTGAGCGCGGCGAAAGCCGGCGTATCAATGAAGATGGCCCGGGATCCGCGCTCAATGCCGAAGCGTGGGCCCCGGCAGAACGCGAAGCATGGGACCGGAGTAAGCGCTGAAGCGCCAACTCCGGTCGACAAAGGAGACATCGGCGTTTGAAGGACATCCTCCACTTCTCGCATGCGAACGGCTTTCCGGCATCGACGTACCGCACGATCTTCGCCGAACTGGCCGACGACTACGAGCTGCGCTACATCGAACGGATCGGCCACGACCGCCGCTACCCGGTGACGCGCGACTGGCCGCATCTCGTCGAGCAACTGCTCGACGACATCGGCAGCCGCTACGAGCGTCCCGTCTGGCTTGTCGGCCATTCGCTCGGCGGCTACCTGTCGCTGATGGCCGCGCTGAAGAAGCCGCAATGGGTGCGCGGCGTCGTGATGATCGATTCGCCGATCATCGCGGGCTGGCGCGCCGGCGCATTGCGCGCGAGCCAGTGGGCGGGGCTCGACGAGCGGCTGTCGCCGGCCGCCGCGACGCGCAACCGGCGTACGCACTGGATCAGCCGTGACGAAGTCTGGCGGCACTTCCGCGAGAAACCTGCGTTCGCCCGCTGGGATGAACGGATGCTGGCCGACTACATCGACTACGGGATCCCGCAGGTCGGCGCCGACGGCGAGCGCTCGCTCGCGTTCGACCGGCAGGTCGAATACCTGATCTACCGGACGCTGCCGCATACGCTCGGCCCGCGGCTCGCGCACGGCGCGCCGGTGCCGCTCGGTTTTCTCGCCGGCACGCGTTCGCGCGAGGTGCGCCAGGTCGGGCTCGATGCGACACGCCGCGCGGCGCGCGGCCGCGTCGAATGGCTGGAAGGCAGCCACCTGTTTCCGATGGAGCGGCCGCTCGAGACCGCACGCGCATTGCAGCGGATGCTGAATTCGCTGAAGGCGGTGGAGGGCGAGGTGTCGCAGGGCGTCACCCCCCTCGCGAAGCGCGCCTGACGCAGGGTTTGGCGGCCGGGGCGCCGCCTCCGGCACGCGCGGTTGCACCGGCCGGCGGGCGGCTGCGTCCCGGCGCGCACGACTGGTGCGGGGCGTCGCGAAAGGGCGCGATCATCGAGTCAATTGCTGAGAGAAGGGCGGGCTTTACGGTATAATCCGTTTTTCCCGCGAGCATCCAGCGATGACCAAATATGTTTTCGTCACCGGCGGCGTAGTTTCTTCCCTTGGCAAGGGTATTGCCGCCGCTTCCCTCGCCGCGATCCTTGAATCGCGCGGTCTGAAAGTCACCCTCCTCAAACTCGATCCCTACATCAACGTCGACCCCGGCACGATGAGCCCGTTCCAGCACGGCGAAGTGTTCGTGACGGAAGACGGAGCGGAGACCGACCTCGACCTCGGCCACTACGAGCGCTTCATCAGCACGAAGATGCGCAAGGCCAACAACTTCACGACCGGCCAGATCTACGAATCGGTGATCCGCAAGGAACGCCGCGGCGACTATCTCGGCAAGACCGTGCAGGTCATTCCTCACATCACGAACGAAATCCAGGCGTTCATCGAGCGCGGGGCCGCGTCGGCCACCTGCGGTGAGCCGGATGTCGCGATCGTCGAGATCGGCGGCACGGTCGGCGACATCGAATCGCTGCCGTTCCTCGAGGCCGCGCGCCAGATGAGCCTGCGCCTCGGCCGCAACAGCGCGTGCTTCGTGCACCTGACGCTGGTGCCGTACGTCGCGACCGCCGGCGAACTGAAGACGAAGCCGACCCAGCACAGCGTGCAGAAGCTGCGCGAGATCGGCATCCTGCCGCACGTGCTGCTGTGCCGTGCGGACCGCCGCATTCCGGACGACGAATCGAAGAAGATCTCGATGTTCTCGAACGTGCCGGAAGACGCCGTGATCTCGGTGTGGGACGCCGACAGCATTTACAAGATTCCGCAGATGCTGCACGACCAGGGCCTCGACCGCATCATCTGCGAGGAACTGAAGCTGTCGCCGAAGGACGCGGACCTGACCATGTGGTCGGAGCTGGTCGAGAAGCTCGAGAACCCGAAGCACGAAGTGACGATCGGCATGGTCGGCAAGTACGTCGACCTGACCGAGTCGTACAAGTCGCTGATCGAGGCGCTGCGCCACGCATCGCTGCACACGTCGACCAAGGTCAACATCGAATACATCGACTCGGAAGAGATCGAGACGAACGGTGTCGACAGCCTGAAGCATCTCGACGCCGTGCTGGTGCCGGGCGGTTTCGGCCGTCGCGGCACGGAAGGCAAGATCGCGGCGATCCGCTATGCGCGTGAAGCCAAGGTGCCGTATCTCGGCATCTGCCTCGGCATGCAGCTCGCGGTGATCGAATTCGCCCGCGACGTCGTCGGCCTGAAGCAGGCGAACAGCACGGAATTCGAGCCGGACACGCCGGAACGCGTGGTCGCGCTGATCACCGAGTGGTACGACCGCGACGGCAAGGTCGAGACGCGTACCGAGGAATCCGATCTCGGCGGCACGATGCGCCTGGGTTCGCAGCGCTGCCCGATCAAGCCGGGCACGATGGCGGAAGAGATCTATGGCAAGGACGTGAACGAGCGCCATCGCCACCGTTATGAAGTCAATAACCGCTTCGTGCCCCAGCTCGAAGCCGGCGGCCTTATCATCAGCGCCCGTACCCCGAGCGAGGATCTGCCGGAAATGATGGAACTGCCGCGTTCGATGCACCCGTGGTTCGTCGGCGTCCAGTTCCACCCGGAATTCACGTCCACGCCGCGTGACGGTCATCCCCTCTTCAAGTCGTTCGTCGAAGCTGCGCTTGTCAACAAGCAAGCGCGCGGAGTGTAAGCATGAAGCTGTGCGATTTCGAGGTCGGTCTCGACAAGCCTTTCTTTCTGATCGCGGGTACCTGCGTCGTCGAATCGGAGCAAATGACGATCGACACGGCGGGCCGCCTGAAGGAGATCTGCGCGAAGCTGAACATTCCGTTCATCTACAAGTCGTCCTACGACAAGGCGAACCGCAGCTCGGGCAAGTCGTTCCGTGGCCTCGGAATGGACGAGGGCCTGCGGATCCTGTCCGAAGTGAAGCGCCAGCTCGGCCTGCCGGTGCTGACCGACGTGCATTCGATCGAAGAGATCGAGCAGGTCGCGTCGGTCGTCGACGTGCTGCAGACGCCGGCGTTCCTGTGCCGCCAGACCGATTTCATCCATGCGTGCGCGCGCTCGGGCAAGCCCGTCAACATCAAGAAGGGCCAGTTCCTCGCGCCGCACGACATGAAGAACGTGATCGACAAGGCGCGCGAAGCGGCCCGTGAAGCGGGGCTGTCGGAAGACCGTTTCATGGCGTGCGAGCGCGGTGTCTCGTTCGGCTACAACAATCTGGTGTCGGACATGCGTTCGCTTGCGATCATGCGCGAGACGAGCGCCCCGGTCGTGTTCGATGCGACCCACTCGGTGCAGCTGCCGGGCGGGCAGGGCACGAGCTCGGGCGGCCAGCGCGAATTCGTGCCGGTGCTCGCGCGTGCGGCGGTCGCGACGGGCGTCGCGGGCCTGTTCATGGAGACGCACCCGAATCCGGCCGAAGCCAAGTCGGATGGCCCGAATGCGGTGCCGCTGAACCGGATGGGTGCGCTGCTGGAGACCCTCGTCACGCTCGACCAGGCGGTGAAGCGCAATCCGTTCCTGGAAAACGATTTCAATTAAAGATCGAATGAACCTTGCGACGGCTTCGCGCGTCTGTAGCGAAAGCGTTTCAGGCGCGCGCGCCGTCGCAGTTTGAAGAATCCATCGTCATTCTCAGAGGAAACCCATGAGTGCAATCGTAGATATCATCGGCCGCGAGATTCTGGATTCGCGCGGCAACCCCACCGTCGAATGCGACGTGCTGCTCGAATCGGGCACGATGGGCCGCGCGGCGGTGCCGTCGGGCGCGTCCACCGGCTCGCGTGAAGCGATCGAACTGCGCGACGGCGAAGCCGGCCGCTACAACGGCAAGGGCGTGCTGAAGGCAGTCGAGCATATCAACACCGAAATCTCCGAAGCCATCATGGGCCTCGACGCGTCGGAACAGGCGTTCCTCGACAAGACGCTGCTCGAGCTGGACGGCACCGACAACAAGTCGCGCCTCGGCGCGAACGCGATGCTGGCCGTGTCGATGGCCGTCGCGAAGGCCGCTGCCGAAGAGGCCGGCCTGCCGCTGTACCGCTACTTCGGCGGTTCGGGTGCGATGCAACTGCCGGTACCGATGATGAACATCGTCAACGGCGGCGCGCACGCGAACAACAGCCTCGACATCCAGGAATTCATGATCGTCCCGGTGAGCCAGCCGACGTTCCGTGAAGCCCTGCGTTGCGGCGCGGAAGTGTTCCACGCACTGAAGAAGATCCTGAGCGACCGCGGCATGAGCACCGCAGTCGGCGACGAAGGCGGCTTCGCGCCGAACTTCGGCAGCAACGACGAGTGCCTGTCGACGATCCTGCAGGCGATCGAGAAGGCCGGCTACCGTGCCGGTGAAGACGTGCTGCTCGCGCTCGACTGCGCGGCATCCGAGTTCTACCACGACGGCAAGTACCAGCTCGCGGGCGAAGGCCTGCAACTGTCGTCGGCCGAATTCACCGACTACCTCGCGACGCTCGCCGACAAGTTCCCGATCGTGTCGATCGAGGACGGCATGCACGAAAGCGACTGGGAAGGCTGGAAGCTGCTGACCGATCGCCTCGGCAAGAAGGTGCAGCTGGTCGGCGACGACCTGTTCGTCACGAACACGCGCATCTTGAAGGAAGGCATCGAGAAGGGCATCGCGAACTCGATCCTCATCAAGATCAACCAGATCGGTACGCTGACCGAAACGTTCGCGGCGATCGAAATGGCGAAGCGCGCAGGCTACACGGCCGTGATCTCGCACCGCTCGGGCGAAACGGAAGATTCGACGATCGCGGACATCGCGGTCGGCCTGAACGCCGGTCAGATCAAGACGGGTTCGCTGTCGCGCAGCGACCGTATCTCGAAGTACAACCAGCTGCTGCGCATCGAGGAAGATCTCGGCGACATCGCAAGCTACCCGGGTAAATCGGCTTTCTATAACCTGCGCTAACGCGCTACTATCGGGTTCGTCATATCGACGCCGCTCTGTGCATGTGCGCGGAGCGGCGCTTCTTATATCTGCGGTTCTTACATGCGGCTTGTCACTGTCGTCCTGATTGCCTTGCTGGCGCTCATTCAGTACCCCCTATGGTGGGGACACGGCGGCTGGCTGCGGGTGCATGAATTGCGTCAGCAGCTCGACGACCAGCTCCAGAAGAACGCGGACGAGAAGCTGCGCAACGAGCGCACCGCAGGCGAAGTACAGGATCTGCAGGGCGGCACCGCGGCCATCGAGGAGCGCGCGCGCTACGAGATGGGCATGGTGAAGGACGGCGAGGTATTCGTGCAGTTCGTGTCGCCGAATGCGCCTGCCGTGCCGCTGAACAACACGCCGTCGAATACGTCGACGCGCGGCGCCGTCTCCGCGGCACCGGTGCGTGTCGTGCCGAATCCGCAGTCGATCGCGAAGCCGTCGCGGCATCATGGCGGCGACAAGGGCAAGGCCGCGCATCACTGATGCACGATTGCTCGAACCCATTGAAAAAGCGCGGGAAATGCCGCGCTTTTTTATTTCCTGCCGGTAGTCAATCGGCTGAGCGATGCACGCTCACCACCACCATCCCGGGTAGCCGTAGCTGATGCCCGAGCCCCAGCGATTGCCCCATCCGCCGTAATACCCGCTGTAGACCGTCACCGGCGGCGGCGAGTAATAGGCCCATGCGCGCGCGGCGGCCTCGGCTGCCATCGCGCTGTTCTGCTCGCGCAGCACCTGCTGGTCGATCTCGTCATAGCGCTTGCGTTCGGCGCTCGACAGCGTGGGCGGCTGGCCGCCCGACGCACCGGGTTCGGGTAGGCGGCTCAGGATCGTGGAAGTCGGCGGCGGCATCGCGCAGCCGGCCAGCGCGAGCGTGCCGGCGGCAACGCTCGTCAGGACGATGGTGCGGAACGGACGATGAAGCGGGCTCATGTGTTTCTCCTGCAGCGCGCCGACGACGGGAAGCGGCTTGCGCCGAAGTGCGTGACTTCGGCGCCGGAGCCTTGCGTGCGACGCTCGTGCGTCATTATGCGCCCGTGCCCGGACGGCGGGCATCGGGCCACTGATCAGTGACGCTGCTCGGTCGCGGGCGCGATGCCCGTCTCGACGCCGGGTGCCGCGAACAGCTGCGCGACGTCGACCGGATCGAATTCATAGCGCTGGTTGCAGAACTCGCAATGAATCTCGACATGGCCGCGCTCGACGATCACGCTGTCGACTTCTTCGCGGCCGAGCATGCGCAGCATCGCGCCGACCTTCTCGCGCGAGCACGAGCACTGGAAACGCGTGCCGGCCGGTTCGAAGTGCTGCACGTTTTCCTGCCAGAACAGCCGGCGGAACACGACTTCCGGTTCGACCTCGAGCAGCTCCTGCGCGGACAGCGTGCCGCCGAGCGTGCAGACGCGCTCCCACGTATCGGTATCGGTTTCGGCGTTACGCGGCACGATGCCGCCGTCGCCCGGCAGCTTCTGCAGCAGCATGCCGACCGCGCGGTCGCGATCGGCCGCGAGCCACATCCGCGTGTCGAGCTGTTCCGAGTGATGCATGTAATGCTCGAGCACCTGCGAGACGGATTCAAGCGGGCCGTCGACGCCGTTCAGCGGCACGATGCCCTGGTACGGCTGCTGGCCCGGCAGCTTGTCGGCCGGGTCGAGCGTGATCACGCAGCGGCCGTGGCCGCTCGCGTTGACGAGCGACGCGAAGCGCGTGTCGTCGCCGATCGTCTGGGCGGAGTCGCCGGCGAACTTCGCCGTGGCCCGCATCGACAGATCCGAACCGCACTGGACGACCAGCATCTGGACCGGCCCGTCGCCGAAGATCTGCATGATCAGGGTGCCGTTGAATTTCAGGTTCGCGGACAGCAGCGCGCACGCGGCCATCATCTCGCCGAGGATCGTGCGCACCGGGGCAGGGTAGTCGCGGCGGGCGAGCACTTCCTGCCACGTATTGCGCAGCGAAACGATCTCGCCGCGCACGGGCGCCGCATTGAACATGAATTTCTGTAACTGGTCGCTCACTCTTCTTCCTTGAAATCCGTGCGAATCACCCGATCCGCACGAGTTGCTCCTTGAAATGCGCACGCCGCTCGACGTATGTCTTCGCGTTCGTGCGCAGCCGCGCAATGTCTTCCGCCGACAGTTCGCGCACGACTTTCGCCGGTGCGCCGAGAATCAGCGAGTTGTCCGGGAACGTCTTGCCTTCCGTCACGACCGCGCCGGCACCAACCAGACAGTTGCGGCCGATCACCGCTCCATTCAAGACCACCGCCTGGATACCGACCAGCGAACCCTCGCCGATCGTGCAGCCGTGCAGCATCGCCTGGTGCCCGATCGTCACGTTTTCGGCAATCGTCAGCGGAAAGCCGGGGTCCGTGTGCAGGACCGCGCCTTCCTGGACGTTGCTGCCAGCGCCGACGGTGATCGTCTCGTTGTCGCCGCGAATCGTCGCGCCGAACCAGACGCTCGCGTTCTCCTCGAGCACGACCTTGCCGATGATGGCCGCCGTATCGGCGACGAATACGCTTTCGTGGATCGTCGGGGCCGTATCGCCCAGCTTGTAGATCGTCACGGAGTCTCCTTGTCTCTTCGATGATGGGCGCCGGTAGAATGGCGCGTCTGGTTTGCCCGGCGCATGCGCATTGCGCCGCGGATCAATCGCCTATTGTAAACCGTCGCGTGCGTGCGCTCCCGCGATGCGCACGCAGGGTGTCCCCGTTTATGAGCATGGAGTCTTCTTCTTTCGGCAATGCGTCCGCCTGCGTGCGCCGCACCGCGCTTGCCGCGCTGCATGACGCCGAACCCGCGGCCAAGGCCGCCCAGGTGCGCGCGCTCCACGCTGCGCTGCGGGCCGGGCAGGCGGCGATCGCGCCGTCGCTCGAATTGCCCGAGCCGGCCGATCTGCCCGGCCGGCCGGCGCGCCCGCCGCTCGTCGAGCCGCGCCAGCTCGAGCGACGCAGCATGCGTTCGCCCGAAGGGCGCGCCGTGCTGCTGCACGCGCTTGCCCATATCGAGTTCAATGCGATCAACCTGGCGCTCGATGCGGTGTGGCGCTTCGCGGGCCTGCCGGCCCCGTTCTATGCGGACTGGCTGAAGGTGGCGGCCGAGGAGGCCTATCACTTCACGCTGCTGTCCGAGCGCCTGACGGCGTTCGGGCATGCGTACGGCGATTTTCCCGCGCACAACGGCCTGTGGGAGATGTGCGAGCGGACCAAGGGTGACGTGCTGGCGCGCATGGCGCTCGTGCCGCGCACGCTCGAGGCCCGCGGGCTCGACGCGTCGCCGCCGATCCGCGCGCGGCTCGTGCAGGCGGGCGACGATGCGTCGGCCGCGATCCTCGACGTGATCCTGCGCGACGAAATCGGTCATGTCGCGATCGGCAACCGCTGGTTCCGGCATCTGTGCGACGAAGCCGGCCGCGATCCCGTGCCGACCTACTGGCAGCTCGCCGAGCAATACCATGCGCCGCGGCTGCGCGGCCCGTTCAATTTCGATGCGCGCCGCGATGCCGGATTCGAGCAGGCCGAACTCGACGAACTGGCCGCACAGGACGTGGCGGAGGGCGGCGCGCCACGCTAGCGGGCTCGCGTTCGGCCGCGCTTCGACGAGCCGCCTGCAGTTCCGGGTGCCCGGGACATGGCGCTTCCCGGCGGCCCCTGGCGTATGCGCGCCACTAGAGCGGCGCCTCGATTGCCGGACGCCGGAAAGAGGGCGTCGCCGCTATAATCGAACGATCATTCTTTTTTGGCGGCTGCAATGAGTGCCTCGAGTTCTGTTTCCGATTTCGTCACGGTGCGCGGCGTCCAGCTGCATGTCCGGCGCTGGGGCCGGCCCGATGCGCCGACGCTGTTCATGCTGCATGGCTGGATGGACGTCTCGGCATCGTTCCAGTTCGTCGTCGACGCGCTTGCGGGCGACTGGCAGGTGATCGCGCCCGATGCGCGCGGTTTCGGGTTGTCCGACTGGCCGGTCGCGCGGCAGGGCGGCGGCCATTACTGGTTCCACGAGTACCTGGGCGACCTCGATGCGCTCGTCGACCACTATGCGCCTGCCGGCGAAGTCAACCTGGTCGGGCACAGCATGGGCGCGAACGTCGTGTGCCTGTATGCCGGCGCGCGACCGGAGCGCGTGCGGCGCGTGGTCGATCTCGAGGGTTTCGGGCTGGCGCCCGCGCGGGCCGATCAGGCGCCGCGGCGGTTGCGCGGCTGGCTGGACGAGTTGCGCGAACCGCCCGTGCTGCGCCCTTATGCGTCCCTCGACGACGTGGCGGCGCGCCTGATCAAGACCAATCCGCGGCTCGACCCGCGCCGTGCGGCGTTCCTCGCCGCGCACTGGTCGAAGCGTGGCGACGATGGCCAGTACCACCTGCTGGCCGACCCCGCGCACAAGATGCCGGGCCCGCAGCTGTACCGGCTCGACGAAGTGATGGCCACCTGGGCGCAGGTGCGCGCGAAGGTGCTGCACGTCGAAGCCGTCAACTCGCCGACACTGGCCCACATCGCGGGTGACATCCCGTTGCCGGAATTCAAGGCGCGCTTCAACGCGTTCCCCGACTGGCGCGAGAAGCTCGTCGAGGATGCCGGCCACATGGTGCATCACGACCAGCCCGAGCAGATCGCGGCGCTGATCGAGGCGTTCTGCGCGTAAGCGCGCGGCGGGGCACGCGGGCGGCGCATTGCCGCGTTGCAGTAGAATGAAGCCTTACCTGCCATGCCGACAATGAACGCCGATCTCCACTGCCATTCGAATGTTTCCGACGGGTTGCTGCCGCCTGCCGACGTCGCGCGCCGCGCTCATGCCGGCGGCGTGACCCTGTGGGCGCTGACCGACCACGACGAGATCGGCGGCCAGGCAGCGGCGCGCAGCGAAGCGGAAGCGCTCGGCATGCGCTACCTGAGCGGCGTCGAGATTTCCGTCACGTGGGCGTCGCGCACCGTGCACATCGTCGGCCTGAATGTCGATCCCTCGAACCAGGTGCTGGTCGATGGCCTGTACCGCACGCGCCACGGCCGCGCGGCGCGCGCGGTGGCCATCGGCGAGCAGCTCGCCACGCTCGGCATTCCCGGTGCGTACGAAGGTGCGTTGAAGTACGTGTCGAATCCCGACCTGATCTCGCGCACGCACTTCGCCCGCTTCCTCGTTGAAAACGGTCATGCCACGTCGACGTCCGATGTGTTCGATCGGCTGCTCGGCGACGACAAGCCCGGGTTCGTCCCGCACCGCTGGGCGACGCTGCCCGACGCCGTCGCGTGGATTCGGGCGGCGGGTGGCGAGGCCATCGTCGCGCATCCGGGCCGCTACCGCTACACGCCCGTCGAATTCGACGCGTTCTTCGGCGAGTTCATCGACCTGGGCGGCCGCGCGATCGAGGTCGTCACGGGCAGCCACACCCCCGACCAGTACCGCGAATATGCGGACGTCGCACGCCGCTTCGGCTTCGAAGCGTCGCGCGGCTCGGATTTCCATGCGCCAGGCGAGGGCCGTGTCGAGCTCGGCAGCCTGCCGCCGTTGCCGCCCGACCTGACACCGGTCTGGGAACGCTGGCTCTGACACCGGGCGGCGGCCTGCCACCTGCGTTGCTGTTGGCCGCGCGCATCCGACTTCTCCCCCTTTACGACCCCCCATGTCCCAGTTCTTCAGGATTCACCCGGATAATCCGCAGCCGCGCCTGATCAAGCAGGCCGTGGAAATCGTCAGCAAGGGCGGCGTGATCGCGATGCCGACCGATTCGAGCTATGCGCTCGCGTGCCATCTCGACGACAAGGACGCGGTCGAGCGCGTGCGCCGGATTCGCGGCCTCGACGAGAAGCAGCACCTGTCGCTGCTCGTGCGCGACCTGTCGGAGCTCGCCAACTTCGCGATGGTCGACAACCGCCAGTACCGGCAGATCAAGTCGGTGACGCCGGGCCCGTACGTCTTTATCCTGCAGGCGACGAAGGAAGTGCCGCGCCGGCTGTCGCACCCGTCGCGCAAGACGATCGGGCTGCGCGTGCCCGATCACGCGATCACGCTCGCGTTGCTCGAATCGCTCGGCCAGCCGCTGCTCGGCACGACGCTGATCCTGCCGCCGGACGACGAGCCGCTCAACGATCCCGACGAAATCCGCGAGCGGCTCGAGAAGCAGGTCGACCTCGTGATCGACGGCGGCGCGTGCCCGCGCGAGCCGTCGACGGTGATCGACCTGACCGGCGACGAGCCCGAGCTCGTGCGCGCGGGGCGCGGCGCGCTCGAACCGTTCGGACTCTCGGCCGCGTAAGCGCGCCGTTCCATTTTTTGCGCGAGTGCGCTTGTTACAATAACGCGATATGGATGCTTCCCTGATACAGACCATCGCCGTCTACGCGCTGCCCGTGATCTTCGCGATCACGCTGCACGAGGCCGCGCATGGCTACGCCGCCCGCCTGCTCGGCGACAACACCGCCTACATGATGGGACGCGTGTCGTTCAACCCGATGCGTCACATCGATCCGCTCGGCACGATCGCGATTCCGCTCGCGATGTATTTCCTGACGGGCGGCGCGTTCCTGTTCGGCTATGCGAAGCCGGTGCCGGTGTCGTTCGGCAACCTGCGCGATCCGCGCTGGGGCAGCCTGTGGGTATCGCTCGCAGGCCCGGCCTGCAACTTCGTGCAGGCGCTGATCTGGGGCGTGCTGACCCTCGTGCTGCCCGCCGTCGGCATCGACGAGCCGTTCTTCACGCGGATGGCGTTTGCCGGCGTCAGCGCGAACCTCGTGCTCGGCGTGCTGAACCTGTTTCCTCTGCCGCCGCTCGACGGCGGCCGCATCCTGGCGGCGCTGCTGCCGCCGAAGCAATCGATCGCGCTGTCGCGCATCGAGCCGTACGGTTTCATCATCGTCCTCGCGCTGGTCGCGACGGGCGTGCTGACGAATTTCTGGCTGCGCCCGCTCGTCAACGTCGGCTACGCCGTCCTGAGCGCCATCCTGTCCCCATTCGCCTCGCTTCTCTAACGACAATCATGTTCCCTGAACGTATTTTCTCCGGCATGCGACCCACCGGGTCGCTGCACCTCGGTCACTACCACGGCGTGCTGAAAAACTGGGTGAAGCTGCAGTCCGAGTACCCGTGCTTCTTCTGCGTCGTCGACTGGCATGCGCTGACGACGCACTACGAGACTCCCGAGGTCATCGAGAAGAACGTGTGGGACGTGCTGATCGACTGGCTCGCATCCGGTATCGATCCGGCGCAGGCCACGCTGTTCATCCAGAGCAAGGTGCCGGAGCACGCCGAACTCGCGCTGCTGCTCGGCATGAGCACGCCGCTCGGCTGGCTCGAACGCGTGCCGACCTACAAGGAGCAGATGGAGAAGCTGAAGGACAAGGATCTGTCGACCTACGGCTTCCTCGGCTATCCGGTGCTGATGGCGGCCGACATCCTGCTGTATCGCGGCTCGCTCGTGCCGGTCGGTGAGGACCAGGTGCCGCACGTCGAGATGACGCGCGAGATCGCCCGCCGCTTCAACTACCTGTACGGTCGCGAGCCGGGTTTCGAGGAGAAGGCGCTCGATGCCGCGAAGAAGCTCGGCGGCAAGCGCGCGAAGCTCTATCACGAGCTGCGCAACGCGTATCAGCAGGAGGGCGACGACGAGGCGCTCGAACAGGCGCGCGCGATGCTGCAGGAATCGCAGAGCCTGTCGATGAGCGACCGCGAGCGCCTGTTCGGCTATCTCGAAGGCGCGCGCAAGATCATTCTCGTCGAGCCGCAGGCGCTGCTCACCGAAGCATCGCGGATGCCGGGCCTCGACGGGCAGAAGATGTCCAAGTCGTACGGCAACACGATCGGCCTGCGCGAAGACGCCGAGACGATCACGAAGAAGGTCCGCACGATGCCGACCGATCCCGCGCGCGTGCGCCGCACCGATCCGGGCGATCCCGACAAGTGCCCGGTGTGGCAGCTGCATCAGGTCTATACCGACGAGGCGACGCACGACTGGGTGCAGAAAGGCTGCCGCTCGGCGGGCATCGGCTGCCTCGACTGCAAGCAGCCGGTCGTCGAAGGCATCCTGCGCGAACAGCAGCCGATGCTCGAGCGCGCGCAGAAGTACATGGACGACCCGTCGCTGCTGCGCGCGATCGTCGCGGACGGTTGCGACAAGGCGCGCAAGTACGCGACGGAAACGATGCGCGACGTGCGTGACGCGATGGGCCTGTCGTACAACTGATCGACCGCATGAGCGCATCCGTCATTGCCGCCGCGGGCGGCCACGTCGCCCAGGCCGAGCCGTCGCGCTGGGTCGCGCAATGGTCGCGGCTCGTGTCGCTGGGCGGCGCGGTGCTGGATGTCGCTGCGGGCGGCGGCCGCCATGCGCGCGGGTTCGCGTCGCACGGCCATCCGGTCGTCGCACTCGACCGCGACCCGGCCGCACTGGCCGCGTTGCGTTCGATTCCGGGCGTCGACGCCCGTGACGCCGATCTCGAAGGCGCGCCGTGGCCGTTGCCGCCCGGCGAGCAGTTTGCGGCGGTGGTGGTCACGAATTATCTGCACCGCCCGCTCTGGCCCCATCTGCTCGATGCGGTGGCGCCGGGCGGCGTGCTGATCTACGAAACCTTCGCGCAAGGAAACGAAACGGTCGGGAAACCGTCCAACCCCGCGTTCCTGCTCGCCCCGGGCGAGCTGCTGGACGCCGTGCACGGCCGCCTGCGGGTGGTCGCGTACGAGGACGGGTTCGTCGCCGCGCCGCGCGAGGCGTTCGTCCAGCGTCTCTGCGCAGTGCGCGAGGGCGCGACCCCGAAGGCGGGGGCGGGAATTCCACGTTACGAACTGCCCGGCTAATCCGCTACAATCTCAATGTTTACCGGTACATAATCTCATTCGCGTTTCATGGCTAACGGCACCCAAGACGGCATTCAAATCCGCGGCAGCATCCCCGCGATCGTCACCCCGATGCTCGAAGACGGCAGTCTCGACCTGCCGGCGTTTCGCAAACTGATCGACTGGCACATCGCGGAAGGCACCGATGCGCTGGTCGTGGTCGGTACGAGCGGCGAGTCGGCAACGCTCAACGTCGAAGAGCACATCCTGATGATCCGCACGGCGGTCGAGCATGCGGCGAAACGCATCCCGATCATCGCGGGCGCGGGCGGCAACTCGACCGCCGAGGCGATCGAGTTGACGAAGCACGCGAAGGCTGTCGGCGCGGACGCGACGCTGCAGGTCGTGCCGTACTACAACAAGCCGACGCAGGAAGGCATGTACCGTCACTTCAAGACGATCGCCGAAGCGGTCGACCTGCCGGTGATTCTGTACAACGTGCCGGGTCGCACGGTCGCCGACATGGCGAACGAGACGACGCTGCGCCTCGCGGAAGTCCCGGGCATCATCGGCGTGAAGGAAGCGACCGGCAACATCGATCGCGCCGCGCACCTGATCAAGGCCGCCCCGAAGCATTTCGCGATCTACAGCGGCGACGATCCCACCGCGATCGCGCTGATGCTGCTTGGCGGCCACGGCAACATCTCGGTCACGGCGAACGTCGCACCGCGCGCGATGAGCGACCTGTGCCGCGCGGCGCTGGCCGGTGACGTACAGACGGCTCGCGCGCTGCACATGAAGCTGCTGTCGCTGCACAAGAACCTGTTCATCGAGGCGAACCCGATTCCGGTGAAGTGGGCGCTGCAGGCGATGGGCAAGATGCAGGGCGGCATCCGGCTGCCGCTCACGGCGCTCGACGAGCGCTGCCACGAAGCCGTGCGTTCGGCCCTCGTCGAGGCCGGCGTCCTCGCCTGATGCCGAGGCGGCCGCGTCCTGCGGCCGCCGGCTCGAACCCTGATCAACCCGCACCGGCCGGCTCCGTCCGGCGCCGCTCCTGACGAGCGTTCTAGCAAGACGAAGGATTTCATGAAACGTTTCGCCTTTTCCTCTCGCGCCATCCAGATGTCGGTGGTGGCGCTGGCGCTGGGCGCGCTCGCCGGCTGCGATACGCTGAACGACTACCTGGCCCCTGACCGGGTCAACTACAAGAACACCGGTTCGGCGCCGCCGCTCGCGGTGCCGAGCGACCTGAAGCCGGTGCCGACGACGCAGCAGTTCGTTGCGCCGCCGAGCAACGCCGGCCTCGGCACGCTGCCGCCGCGGGTCACGACGCAGGCGGGCAACGCGACCGACGGCATCCCGAGCGCGCAGGATCCGCTCGGCATGCACATCGAGCGCGACGGCGACCGCCGCTGGCTCGTCGTCGATGGCCGCACGCCCGAGCAGCTGTGGCCGATCCTGAAGGAGTTCTGGCAGGAGAACGGTTTCTCGCTGAAGACCGATGCACCGTCGACGGGCATCATGGCCACCGACTGGGCTGAAAACCGCGCGAACATCCCCGACGACTGGTTCCGCCGTACGATCGGCAAGGTCATCGATTTCGCGTACTCGTCCGGCACGCGCGACCGCTTCCGTACGCTCGTGAACCGCACGTCGGACGGCAACACCGATATCTCGATCACGCACAGCGCGATGGAAGAAATGATGGTCGGCCCGCAGGGCGGCACGTCGTCGCGCTGGGAAGAGCGTCCGCGCAACCCGGTGCTCGAAGCCGTATTCCTGTCGAAGCTGATGCAGAAGTTCGGCCTGACCGATGCGCAGGCGAAGCAACTGCTGACCGATGCCCGTCCCGCGACGGCGCCGGCGCAGGTCAGCGACACGAGCAGCGGCGGGGCGACGCTCCAACTGGCCGAGTCGTTCGACCGCGCATGGCTGCGCGTGGGCCTGGCGCTCGACCGCACCAACTTCGCGGTCGACAATCGTGATCGCGAGAAGGGTGTGTACACCGTGCGCTATGCGAACACGATGGAAGAGCTCAAGCGCGACGGCCTGTTCGGCAAGCTGTTCTATGGCGGTCCGTCGGCCGCGAAGCCGGGCAAGGAGTACCTCGTCAACGTGCGCGCACAGGGCAACGGCAGCACGCAGGTTGCGGTGGTCGGCGCGAACGGCCAGGTCGACAACTCGTCGGACGCCCAGCGGATCATTTCGCTGCTCCACGCGCAGCTGAACTAAGCGCGTGCGATTCTCCAGCCTCGGAAGCGGCAGCGAAGGCAACGCGCTGGTCGTCGAGGCCTCGAGCGGCACGACGACCACCCGCGTGCTGCTCGACTGCGGCTTTTCCGCCAAGGAGGTCGAGCGCCGGCTCGGCCGACTGAATCTCTGCATCGGCGATCTCGATGCGATTCTCATCACCCACGAACACAGCGACCATGTTGGCAGCGCGTTGACGCTCGCTCGCCGCGGATCGCTGCCGCTCTACATGAGCTGGGGCACCGCGCGCGCGGTTGGCGCGGACGAGGCCGATGTCGATCTCCACGTGCTGTGGGGCGACGAGACGGCCGCGATCCGCGATCTGGCCGTGATGCCCTATACCGTCCCTCACGACGCGCGTGAGCCGCTCCAGTTCGTCTTTATGGACGGCGCCAGCCGGCTCGGCGTGTTGACGGACGTCGGGATGGCTACGCCGCACATCACGGCCGTCCTGAGCGGCTGTGACGCGCTGGTGCTCGAATCCAACCACGATACCGCGATGCTGGCCTCAAGCCGCTATCCGCAGTCGCTGAAGGCACGTATCGGCGGCAACCACGGCCACCTGAGCAATGACGCCGCAGCGGACATCCTCGCGTCGCTGGAGCGCAGCCGCCTCAAGCACCTGGTCGCGGCGCACCTGAGCCAGCAGAACAACCTGCCGGAACTGGTCCGCCAGGCGTTTGGCGGTGTACTGGGGACGAGCGGGGACGACGTGGTCGTGGCCACGCAGGACGCGGGCTTCGACTGGCTGGCGCTCGGATGAGCGGAGCGGCGCCGCTGCGGCGGCCCGGTGCGACTGCCGTGCGACAGACGCTGAAACGACAGACGTAAAAAAACCGGCCCTCGGGCCGGTTTTTTTTCAGCTGACGCTGAGGCTTACTGGCTTGCGCCCGAAGCCGGAGCAGCCGTCGCTGCCGAAGCAGCCGACGCCACTGCAGCAGCAGCGTCGCTCGCAGCAGCCGTTGCCGACGAAGCAGCAGCCGAAGCGTCGCTCGCAGCACCAGCAACTGCCGAAGCAGCCGACGAAGCAGCAGCAGCCGCGTCGCTTGCAGCCGACGAAGCAGCTTGATCAGCGCTCTTGTTGCAAGCAGCCAGTGCAACAGCAGCCAACAGGGAAGCTACGAGGAGGGATTTCTTCATGATCACGTCCTTTTATGGTTAAAGGTAAGCAACAGCGCGAAACAATACCGGTAATGTGCTCCAACACCGACCTGGGCCGCTGGTGGAGATGCACTTCTTAGAGCGTGAATCTTCCCTACGGCTTGGGCGGAAATTATATGCACTTTCCTATCGACCGTCGACAAATGCGGGGTCAATACGTTGTCTTTCCCATACAGAATTTGATCCGTACGGGCATACGGGGCGACTCACACTAAATCCGGTTTCCGACCCGTATCCAGCCCGCACGATACCACTCGTGCAACAAGGCTGTCATCGAGGGAACCCGGGATAGTGTTACAAACCGTTTCGCCTCCATCTGGCGTTGATTGGCCAGTTCGGGCAGCCATTCGCTGGCCTGCTCGAGCGGTCCTTCTTCACCATTAATGAAGTACGAGCGCGCGTTATACATCAATGCGGCCCTTCTGTCGAGACACACGCCACGGCGTGACGCTTGCGTGACGAATGCGGCCTCGGATAGCGGTCGCGCGGGCGGGTCGAAAACGACGTTCGGCTTGGGCTCGCTCAGGTAGCAGCCGAGGAATTCGGCGACGTCCCGCTTGCGCCAGCGGATCGCGTCCACGATCTCGGCCACGCGCTCGACCATCGCCGGAGGCAACCGGGCGGGCGTGTCGACGGCCGGCTGCTTCGGATCGCGGTAAAGATCGTCGCCGCAACCGTCGCGCAGGCCGCCACGCTCCGCGAGATAGTACAGGAACTGGGCGCCCAGTTCGCCGGCGGACGGGGCCCGGAAGCCGATCGAGCAGGTCATGCATTCGCCTTCGGCGACGCCGTCGTGCGCGATGTGCGGCGGCAGGTAGAGCATGTCGCCGGGTTCCAGCACCCATTCGTCGCTCGGCTCGAAATTTTCGAGGATCTTCAGCGGCACGTCGGGTTGCAGCGACAGGTCCTTCTGTGCACCGACGCGCCAGCGGCGCCGCCCTTCGACCTGCAGCAGGAATACGTCATACGAATCGAAGTGCGGACCGACGCCGCCGCCATCCGTCGCATAGGAGATCATCAGGTCGTCCAGACGCGCGTCGGGGATGAAGCGGAAGCGGTCGAGCAGTGCGCGCGCCGCATCGACGTGCAAGTCGAGACCCTGCACGAGCAGGGTCCAGGCCTTGCGCGTCACGGCCGGCAGCGAGCCGGGCTCGAACGGGCCGTGTTCCAGTTGCCACTTGTTACGAAAATGGGTGATCAGTCGCGATTCCGCGTCATAGTCCGCTGCGAGCTCGAACAGCGCGTCGCGCGAAACCGGCGACGCGACGCCGGGGATCGCCTGGCGGATCAGGAGCGGCTTCTTCTGCCAGTAGCCGCGCATGAATTGCGCCGGCGTAAGACCGCCGAGCAGCGGTGTGGGAAGATCGGAAGGCGGCGCGCCGAGCGGGGCGGCAGCGGCATCCCGCGGTTCGGCTTGAGACCGGTTGCGCATCGTATAATGAGACTTGTATTTGGGAGAATTGGATGAAAATCGCAAAAAACACCGTCGTGTCGGTCACTTACAAGCTGTCGGACGCACAGGGCAATCTGATCGAGGAAAGCGACGAGCCGATGGTCTATCTGCACGGCGGCTATGATGGCACGTTCCCCAAGATCGAGGAACAGCTCGACGGCCATGAGCCGGGCTACGAGGCGCAGGTTCAGCTCGAGCCGCAGGACGCGTTCGGCGACTACGATCCCGAACTCGTGAAGATCGAGCCGCGCGATCGTTTTCCCGAGCCGCTCGAAGTGGGCATGCAGTTCGAAGGCACGCCGGAAGACGGCGACGAGGAAGTCGATTCGCTGATCTACACGGTCACCGACGTCGCCGAAGACAAGGTCGTGCTCGACGGCAATCATCCGCTGGCAGGCATGGCGCTGCGTTTCGCGCTCACCGTGAAGGACGTTCGCGAAGCCACCGAAGACGAAATCGAGCATGAGCACGCACACGGTGCGGAAGGGCTCGAGATCGTCGACGAGGACGACGACGAAGACGGCGAAGCGCCGTCAGGGCGTACCCTGCACTGAGCTCGCAGGCAAGCCGGGTGCCGGCCCCGACGCAGGGGCGGGCGCCGGCCACGACGCGCCGCCCGGTGCGGCGCCGTCACCCTGCAATGGCGGCGCGACCGACGACGAGTCGGGCAGCGCCGGCAACGCAGGGATTTCCGGCATCTGCGGCAGCGGCACGTCGTCACGCGGCACGAGCGGCAGCGCGGGTGGCACGGGCAGGTTCTTCGGCACCTCCTGCAGGCTCACGTTGAAGATCGTCTGCCGTGCCGGCGACACGCTCACCTTGACCCACTGATTCGTCGGATGGCGCGGTCCGATCGCGACGCGCGTCACATTACCCACCAGTTCACCGTCGTCTGCCCGCAGCGGGCGGTCGATCAGAAAACCGTTCGCAAGCGGTTCGCTGCTCGCGTGCATCACGAGTATCGGGCCGCGGAACGTCGTCGCCGCCTTCACCAGCGTTCGTTTCAGCTCACGGAAGCCGTCGCGCACGCGCGGCCGGTTGAAACGCAGCCATGCGAAGCGTTCCGCGCGTTCATAGCGTTCGAACTGCGGATCGCCTTCGAACATCACCACCATCGCGCGTGCCTCACGCCGCTTCGCGTATTCGGCCGCGTGGTCGATCCAGAAACCGTTCGCGATGATGCGGTCCTCGAATTCGCCGTTGCGGCCGCCGGCTGTCAGGTAATGGTTGTTCGGCGCCGGCGCGTTGAGCGCGACGTAGACGATGTCGTCGCGCATCCATCGGGCGTTCTCCCGATACGGGCGGAACCGTGCGACTTCGCTTTCCCGCGTGATCTGCAGCGCGCCGGGGTCGGGCAGTGCCGAATCGGCGAGCAGCGTCTGCCGCAGGAAGTCGAGCCGCTCGACCGGATCGTAGCTGCCACCGGCCGCAGTGTTGCACGTTACCCAGTCGTCGTGGCCGGGAATGAACACGAGCGGCACGCGTGCCGCATCCAGGATCGCGCCTCGCTGCGAATACAGTGCATCGCGGCACGCTTCCTTCGAACCCTTGAGATCGCCCGCATAGACGACGAACGCGAGGTTGCGCTCGCGCGCGATCGCATCGAGCAGCCGCTGGGCGGCGGGTTCGTCCGCAGGGACGTTGATCACGCCCGACACGACCGCGAACGAGTAGGGCGTCGTGCTGCGCTTTGGCGGCGCGGCCAGCGCGGTGGCCTGCGCGAGCGCGAGCACGGCCGCGACGAGCGCGGCAGTCGCGCGAGCCGGCAGGCCGCGCGGGATGCGTTTACGCGTGTCCGTCGACATCGTGCGACCGGACCAGCGTGCGCAGTTCGTACAGCAGGTCGAGCGCCTCGCGCGGCTTGAGATCGTCGGGATCGATGTCGCGCAGTTTTTCGAGCGCCGGATGCGGTGTGTCGGGCAGCGCCGGCGCGTCCGCGCATTCCAGATCGTCGGCGGCCACCGGCGGCGCGCTGAACAGGTCGAGCTGCGGCGTGTGTTGCGACGCCGACTGCTGTTCGAGATACGCGAGGTGCTTGCGCGCGGCGCGGATGACGGGCGCCGGAACGCCTGCGAGCTGCGCGACCTGCAGGCCGTAGCTCTGGTTGGCCGGGCCTTCGTTGACCGCGTGCAGGAACACGATGCCGTGGCCGTGCTCGACGGCCGACAGGTGGACGTTGGCCGCTTGCGGGAATTCGGCCGGCAGTTGCGTCAGCTCGAAGTAGTGCGTCGCGAACAGCGTGTAGCACGCGTTGTGCGCCAGCAGGTGGCGCGCGATGGCCCACGCGAGCGCGAGGCCGTCGAAGGTCGACGTGCCACGGCCGATCTCGTCCATCAGCACGAGGCTTTGCGGCGTCGCGTCGTTGAGAATCGCAGCGGCTTCGGTCATCTCGACCATGAAGGTCGAGCGGCCGCCCGCGAGATCGTCCGCCGCGCCGATCCGCGTGAAGATCCGGTCGATCGGGCCGAAGCATGCCGACTTGGCCGGCACGTAGCTGCCGACATACGCCATCAGCGCGATCAACGCGGTCTGTCGCATGAACGTCGACTTACCGCCCATGTTCGGGCCGGTGATCAGCAGCAGCTTGCGCTCGGTGCCGAAGCGGCAGTCGTTCGCGATGAATTGTTCGACCTGCGCTTCGACGACCGGGTGGCGGCCCTGTTCGATTTCGATGCCGATTTCGTCGGTGAAGGTCGGTGCGACCCAGTCGAGCGCACGGGCGCGTTCGGCGAATGCGGCGAGCAGGTCGAGCTCGGCGAGCGCCGATGCGACGCGCTGGCACTCCGGGATGAACGGCAGCAGCGCCTGCAGCACCGCGTCGTACAGCGCGCGCTCGCGGGCCAGGGCGCGCTCCTGCGCGGACAGCGCCTTGTCCTCGAAGGTTTTCAGTTCGGGTGTGATGTAGCGCTCGGCGTTCTTCAGTGTCTGGCGCCGGCGGTAATCGTCGGGCACCTTGTCGGTCTGGCCGCGCGTGACCTCGATGTAGAAGCCGTGCACCTTGTTGTATTCGACGCGCAGGTTTGCGATGCCGGTGCGCGTGCGCTCGCGTGCTTCGAGATCGATCAGGAACTGTCCGCAGTTCTCCGAGATGTCACGCAGCTCATCGAGCTCGGCGTCGTAGCCGCGCGCGATGACGCCGCCGTCGCGCACCATCGCGGCCGGCTCGGGCGCAATCGCGCTCGTCAGCAGGTCGAGGCATTCGGCGGGCGGTGCGAGTGCTGCGTCGACGCGGGTGAGTGCGTCCGCGTTCGCGACGATCGCGCTGATGCGCTCGCGCAGTGCCGGCAGGGCGGCGAACGTGTCGCGCAGGCTCGATAGATCGCGCGGACGGGCGGACAGCAGCGCGAGACGCCCGGTGATCCGCTCGACGTCGGCGATCTGGCGCAGCGCGCTGCGCAGCGCATCGAGGCTTGCGTTGGCCGGTGCATCGAGCAGTGCGCCGATCGCCTGCTGGCGCGACTGCGCGGCGACCGACGCGCGCGGCGGGTGATGCAGCCAGTGACGCAGCAGGCGGCTGCCCATCGTCGTGCAGCAGGTGTCGAGCAGCGAATACAGCGTCGGCGACTCGGTGCCGCGCAACGTCTCGGTCAGTTCGAGGTTGCGGCGCGTGGCCGGATCGAGACCGATGTACTCCGTTTCGTTCTCGACCTTCAGGCTGCGCACGTGCCGCAGTTGCTGGCCCTGCGTGGCCGCCGCATAGAGCAGCAGCGCGCCGGCTGCGCCGCACGCGCTCGTGAGTGAATGCGCACCGAAACCGTCGAGGCTCGCGACATCGAGCTGGTCGCACAGGCGCTGCGTGCCCGACGCGATGTCGAAGTGCCATGCCGGCACGCGCTTGCTTGCGCCGGCGCTGGCCGGCACGGCATCGGTCACGCCGTCCGGCGTCAGGATCTCGGCCGGCCGGATGCGCTCGAGCGCGGCAGCGAGCTGGTCGGGCTCGATTTCGGCGAGCCGCAGCGCGCCGCTGGCGAGGTTCAGCCATGCGAGGCCGATGTTCACCGCGACGCCACGCTTGTTGTGGCCGGTGCACATCGCGAGCAGGTAAACGTCGTTCTTGTCGGACAGCAGCGCGGCATCGGTCAGCGTGCCGGGCGTGACGACGCGCACGACCTTGCGCTCGACGGGGCCCTTCGACGTGGCGGGATCGCCGATCTGCTCGCAGATCGCGACCGATTCGCCCATCTTCACGAGCTTCGCAAGATACTGCTCGACCGCGTGATGCGGTACGCCGGCCATCTTGATCGGCGTGCCGGCGGATGCGCCCCGTTGCGTGAGGGTCAGGTCGAGCAGGCGTGCGGCTTTCTCCGCGTCTTCGAAGAACAGCTCGTAGAAGTCGCCCATCCGGTAGAAGACAAGCGTGTCGGGATGGTCGGCCTTGATGCGCAGGTACTGCTGCATCATCGGGGTATGGCCGGCGAAGGCGTCGGGCGACAGCGTGGTCATAAGTCAGGCGTGAAGTTGTTGCTTTGGTTGCCCGAGTTTACCAGTGGCTTCGGCCTGCACGCGCGAAGTTCGCCATTCGGCCAGGTTGCCGGAGATTGCGCGACCGGCGGCGGTCGTTCTCACGCCGCTGTCCGACCGCGCTTCCGGCAGGCCATGCGAAAGTCGGCGCCGCTCAGGTCGAGAACCTTCGCGCGCCGACTCGTTTCATACATCAGGCCGTTTGCCCCGACGTCATGCTGAGCGCCACAGCCTGAGCAACTTCGATCCCGTCGATGGCCGCCGAATAGATGCCACCGGCATACCCCGCACCTTCACCCGCCGGATACAGCCCCTCGACGTTCATGCTCTGGTAATCGTCCTTGCGTCGAATCCGGATCGGCGACGACGTGCGCGTCTCGACACCGGTGAGCACCGCGTCATGCATCGCGAAGCCGGCGATCTTCTTGTCGATCTCGGGGAGTGCTTCGCGAATCGCTTCGATCACGTAGTCCGGCAGCGCGGTGCTGAGATCGGTCGGGTTCACGCCCGGCTTGTACGACGGCTCCACGGAGCCGAGCGACGTCGACGGCCGGCCGGCGATGAAATCGCCGACCAGTTGGCCCGGCGCACGGTAATCGCCGCCGCCGAGTTCGAACGCGCGCTCTTCCCATTTGCGCTGGAACGCGATGCCCGCCAGCGGACCGCCGGGATAGTCGTCCGGCGTGATGCCGACGACGATGCCCGCATTCGCGTTGCGCTCGGCCCGCGAATACTGGCTCATGCCGTTGGTGACCACGCGGCCCGGCTCGGAGGTCGCCGCGACCACCGTGCCGCCCGGGCACATGCAGAAGCTGTAGACGGCGCGGCCGTTGCTGCAGTGATGCACCACCTTGTAATCCGCCGCGCCGAGCTGCTTGTGGCCCGCGAACTTGCCGAAGCGGCTGCGATCGATCAGCCCCTGCGGATGCTCGATGCGAAAACCCAGCGAGAACGGCTTGGCTTCGATGTAGACACCGCGATCGTGCAGCATCTGGAAGGTGTCGCGCGCGCTGTGGCCCACGGCCAGCACCACGTGGTCGCACTGCAGCGTTTCGCCGTTCGAGAGCTTCAGCGAGCGCACCTTGCCCTGATCGATCTCGATGTCGTCGACCCGCGTTTCGAAACGCACTTCACCACCCAGTTCGTGGATGGACGCGCGCATCTTTTCCACCATGCTGACGAGGCGGAACGTGCCGATGTGCGGCCGGCTCAGGTACAGGATGTCGTCCGGCGCACCGGCCTTGACGAATTCGTCCAGCACCTTGCGGCCATAGTGGTTCGGATCCTTGATCTGGCTGTACAGCTTGCCGTCGGAAAACGTTCCGGCGCCGCCTTCGCCGAACTGCACGTTGGATTCGGGGTTGAGCACGCTCTTGCGCCACAGGCCGAAGGTGTCCTTGGTGCGCTCGCGCACGGCCTTGCCGCGTTCGAGGATGATGGGGCGGAAACCCATCTGCGCGAGGATCAGCCCCGCGAACAGGCCGCACGGCCCCATGCCGATCACGACCGGGCGCAGGAAATTGCCGTGCTCGGGCGCCTTCGTGACGAAGTGGTACGCCATGTCGGGTGTCACGCCGCAATGCGGCTTGCCGGCGAGGCGCTTGATCGCGGCTGCCTCATCCGTGACTTCGACATCGACGATATACGTGAGCTTGATGTCGGCGCGCTTGCGCGCATCGTGCGCACGGCGGAACACGGTGTAACGGAGGAGCCCGTCCGCGGCCACGCCAAGCTCCGCGAGGCGCGCGCGAATCGCGGCCTCGAGCGCGCTTTCGGGGTGGTCGAGGGGGAGTTTAATTTCGCTTAGCCGTAACATGGGGACTCGGATGCGATTGCCACGGCGTCGTGGCGGTGTTGATACGGTCGGGGGCCGGCTGCCGGCGGTGTTGTCCGCCGTGCGGGCATGCCGGACGCAAACCCATCATTGTCATTGCGGGAAGGGCCGTGCAAGCGGGAAGTGCGCTGACCGGCCCGTACAACTCAGGCAACTTCAGGATAGGCGCACGAAGCGACCCTTGTGCGGGAAGATTGTCCCGCCCCCCGGCAACCGGGAGGCGAACGGTGCGCCGTCGTGACGATACCCACGAGCGGCGTGCGCGCAAGCCGCGCCATGCAGGCGCGGCCGGGCTTACTCCGCCGCCGGATGCACGTGGGTGTAACCCTTCAGGATCGGGATCATCTGCGCGTAGATCTTCGGGTTCGCGGCGACGATTTCATGGCGATGCAGGAAGTCGGCGTCGCCCGTGTAGTTGCCGACGAGGCCGCCGGCCTCGGTGATCAGCAGGCTGCCCGCTGCCATGTCCCACACGTTGATGCCCTGTTCGAAGAACGCGTCGAGGCGGCCGGCCGCGACGTTCGCGAGATCGAGTGCGGCCGCGCCCGGACGGCGCAGGCCCGTGCAGGCCTGCGTCATTTCGGTGAAGAGGCGCGCGTAGGCATCGAGGCCGTCCTTTTCGCGGAACGGGAAGCCCGTGCCGACGAGTGCGTCCGACAGGCGGTCGCGGCGGCCGACGCGGATGCGGCGGTCATTCAGGTACGCGCCGCGGCCGCGGGTGGCCGTGAACAGGTCGTTCTTGTTCGGGTCGTAGACGACAGCCTGCGTGACGACGCCCTTGTGTTCGAGCGCGATCGATACGCAGTAGTACGGGAAGCCGTGGATGAAGTTGGTCGTGCCGTCGAGCGGATCGATGATCCACTTGAATTCGGATTCGTTCTCCGATTCGCCCGATTCTTCCGCGAGGATCGCGTGGTCGGGGTAGGCGGTCTTCAGCGTCTCGATGATCGCGTCTTCGGCGGCCTTGTCCACTTCGGTGACGAAGTCGTTCTGCTGCTTCTTGCGGATCTCGATCAGGTCGAGATCGAGGGACGCGCGATTGATGATCTGTCCGGCGCGGCGCGCAGCCTTGACAGCAATGTTGAGCATGGGATGCATGAGCCTGGATCCTGTAGCTGGCGGCACGGGCCGCCACGAAGTGGAACAACCGCCCGGCACGGCGCAAGCGTGGCAGGCGAGATGAGACGCGAATTGACAAAGAACGGGGTACGACCCGCGTCGCACGAAGTGCGGCGCGTAAAGGCATGATTTTACCCGATTTTTGGCGGTTTCAGGCGACCGGCGTACGGGGAAACCCCCACTATCCGTCCGGACGAGTGGGTTTGCCGCGGCGATGGCGATACCATACTGCCATTCTGATGAACCGAGTCGTATCGTAGTGGAAACCCCGCAGATCACCGCCGCGCCGTCCGAGCCGGGCGCGGCCTCGTCCCAGCCGCCGTCCGGCGGCTTCACGTCCACCCGTTTCGTGCTCGTCGAGCCGAGCCATCCCGGCAATGTCGGGGCGGCCGCCCGCGCGCTGAAGACGATGGGCTTCTCGCGTCTCGTGCTGGTCGCGCCCCGCGTGCCGCACGTGCAGAGCGATCCCGAGGCGATCGCGATGGCCAGCGGCGCGGACGACGTTCTCGCGTCCGCGCATGTCGTGCCGACGCTCGGCGACGCGCTGTCCGGGGTTCACTGGTCGATTGCGCTGACTGCGCGCACGCGCGAATACGGGCCGCCGCGCCTGGCGCCGCGTGCCGCCGCCACGCAGGCGTGCGCGCAGGTCGGCACGGGCGACATCGCGCTCGTGTTCGGCAACGAGCGCACGGGCCTCGCGAACGAGCATGTCGAGCAGTGCAGTGCGCTGGCGCATATTCCGGCGAACCCGGCCTACAGTTCGCTGAATCTCGCACAGGCCGTGCAGGTGCTTGCGTACGAGCTGCGTGTCGCGTTTCTCGAGCAGGCGAGCGAGCCGTCGGCGCAACCGTCGGCCGAAGCCGGCACGCTTGCGCAGAGCGACGAAATCGAGCGGATGTACGTGCACCTCGAGAACGCGCTGATCGCGCTCGATTTCCTCGATCCGCGCAACCCGAAGAAGCTGATGCCACGGCTGCGGCGCCTGTTCGCGCGCACGGGCCTCGAGCGCGAGGAGGTCAACATCCTGCGCGGCGTCGCGAAGCACATCCTGCTGAAATCGGGCAAGCCCGACGGCGACGCGTAAGCGGTCGGCGCACGGGGCAGGGGATGTCCGGCGCGCGGGGAACCACCCTGTCGGCAGGTGCCGGTCCGGCCGCCGAAAGCGCCGGGGGCGATCTTTTCATTTGGCCGACCACCCCGCAAGCCCAGTAACAGCAAGCGTTCCGCCGGAATACCCGCGCCGGCGGCGGGGGGAACTGGCAAGCGCGTGCGGTCGTTCGTGACTCGCCCTACAATCGCCAAACGTCATAAGCAAATTACCCGGCGCGATAACGGCCGGTCATTGCCGGCGATGCGCGCCGGCCTTTTCCCAGACCACATCATGTTCACGAGACTGCGCGAAGACGTTGCAACGATTCGCGAGCGGGATCCCGCCGCTCGCAGTGCATGGGAAGTGCTGACCTGTTATCCGGGGTTGCATGCGCTCGTGCTGCATCGTTTCGCGCACGCATGCTGGCGCGCGAAGCGCTACTGGCTCGCGCGTTTCGCGTCGCAGGCCGGCCGGTTCCTGACGGGGATCGAGATTCACCCCGGCGCGACGATCGGCCGGCGCGTGTTCATCGATCACGGGATGGGCGTCGTGATCGGTGAGACGGCGATCGTGGGCGACGATTGCACGATCTACCAGGGCGTGACGCTGGGCGGCACGTCGCTCACGCGCGGCGCCAAGCGCCACCCGACGCTGGAGGCCGGCGTGATCGTCGGCGCGGGCGCGAAGGTGCTCGGCGGCTTCACGGTCGGGGCGGGTGCGAAGATCGGTTCGAACGCGGTCGTCGTGAAGCCGGTGCCGGCAGGCGGCACGGCGGTCGGCAATCCGGCGCGCGTCGTGATGCCGGCGCAGCCGAAGCCGCAGCCCGAGCGCGCGGCGTTCTGCGCATACGGGATCACGCCGAATGCCGATGATCCGATGTCGCTCGCGATTCACGGGCTGATCGATCACGCGGCGAAGGAAAGCCGCCGCGTCGACGAGATCGTCGCGGCGCTCGAACGGCTCGGCACGCATCTGGAAACACTGCAGGGCGCCGACGCGGCGCGCCTCGATCTGCGCCGGCTGTCGGCCGTGCTGGAAGGCAAGTCGGTCGAACGCCAGGCGTAATTCAATGGATGCCCGCTGCTGCCGGTGGGTGCGACGGCAGCAGCGGTGTCAGTCGAGCGGCATCGCGTGGATGCCTTCCGCGTCGACGCGCAGGTAGCCGCCGCGCGGCTTGCCATGGTCGAGATCCCAGTCGGGCAACACCCAGCGGATGCCAGCCGGTTCCATGTGCCGGGCGGGGCGGTGCGTATGGCCGTGAATGATCACGCTTGCGCGGCTTTTCCGGAACAGCGCGGCCACGCCTTCACGCGTGACATCGTAGATCGCCGAAGCAGGGCGCATCCGGCCCGCTTCGCTGTTCGAGCGCATGCGCTGCGCGAGCGCACGGCGCCAACGGAACGGCCATGCGAGAAACAGCCATTGCGCCGCGCGGTTGCGCGCGAAGCGACGGAATACCTGGTAGCCGCGGTCGGCCGTGCATTGCGCGTCGCCATGTGCGAGCACGATGCGCTGGCCGAACGCCATGATCAGCGAAGGATCGGGCAGCAGCATCGCGCCGGCCGCCTTCATGAAGCGCCGGCCGAGCAGGAAATCGCGGTTGCCGTGCATCACGTAGAGCGCAATGCCGCGCTCCGAGAACGTGTGCATCAGCGCGGCCATGCGGGCCGCGAACGGATCGTCGTCGAGGATGTCGTCGCCGATCCAGTACTCGAACAGGTCGCCGAGGATGAACACCGAGTCGGCGCTGTCGGCGGTGTATTTCACGAAATGCTCGAACGCGGCGACCGTCTTCGGAATCGCTTCGCTCAGGTGCAGATCGGAGAGAAACAGGAACGGGCGTGCGGCTTGCGCGTATTCGCGCTCGCCCGGCACGCCCGCGGAGACGCTTCGCGGCGGACTCTCCTGCAACATCGAAGTGCCTCCGTAACTGCGCGTCAGACCACGACGGCCTTCTCGATCACGACGTCGTCAGTCGGCACGTCCTGGTGGAAACCAGCGTTGCCCGTCTTGACGCCCTTGATCTTGTCGACCACGTCCTGGCCTTCGACGACCTTGCCGAACACCGCGTAGCCCCAGCCTTGCGGCGTCGGCGACGAGTGGTTCAGGAAGTCGTTGTCGTTCACGTTGATGAAGAACTGGGCGGTCGCCGAGTGCGGATCGTTGGTGCGCGCCATCGCGACCGTGTAGTTGTCGTTCTTCAGGCCGTTGTTCGCCTCGTTGTCGATCGGCGCATCGGTCGGCTTCTGCTTCAGGCCCGGCTCGAAGCCGCCGCCCTGGATCATGAAGCCGTTGATCACGCGATGGAACACGGTGCCGTCGTAGTGGCCCTTCTTCACGTAGTTCAGGAAGTTCTCGACCGTCTTCGGTGCCTTCGCGGCGTCGAGCTCGAGCTTGATCACGCCGTGGTTCGTATGCAGTTCAACCATGATGAATTCCTTCGGTGAGGCGGTTTAATTGGCACGCGGCCGGTCGTGCGACGCGGCCGCGTGAGGCGCCGGACGTGCCGGCAGGTTCTTACTTCGAGACGATGCTGGCCGATTCGATCACGATCGGTTGCGCGGGCACGTCCTGCATCGGGCCGCGCGAGGTCGTCGCGACGCCTTCGATCTTCTTCACGACGTCGAGACCCGACACGACCTTGCCGAACACCGCATAGCCGTTGCCGTCCGGGTTCGGGTAGTCGAGGCCGCTGTTGTCGACCGTGTTGATGAAGAACTGCGCGGTGGCCGAGTTCGGATCGCTCGTGCGTGCCATCGCGATCGTGCCCGTCAGGTTCTTCAGACCATTGCGGCTCTCCAGCGGGATCGGCGCGCGGGTCGGCTTCTCCTCGAAGTTGGTCTTGTAGCCGCCGCCCTGGATCATGAAGCCCTTGATCACGCGATGGAAGATCGTGCCGTTGTACTGGCCGGCCTTCACGTAATCGAGGAAGTTGGCGACGGACTTCGGCGCCTTCTCCGGGTAGAGCTCGACGCGGATGTCGCCCTGCGAGGTCTTCAGCTGCACGACGGGGTGCGCGGTAGCCGATTGCGCGAACGCAGGTGCGGTCGCGGTCGCGAGAAGGGCGGCGCCGCCAAGCGCCAGCAACAGACGTTTCATTGCGATCCTCAGGTTGGGAGGGAAGGAAGGCCGCGCCGCTTATTTCGACGGCGCGACGTACGGCGCCGCCAGCGCGCCTGACGGACCGCTGAACTGGAACGTCGGCGACATCGGCAGCGTGGTGGTGCTCACGTTCGCGGCAGCGCGGTCGGAGTAGTCGCGCGTGGCCGATGCGGCTGCGCGGGCATTCGGCGCGGCCTTCGGCGGCGACACGATCTTCTGGAGATCGGCAAGGCGCTGCGCGGTCGCGCCGCTCGTGCGGCCGAGCGATTGCGCGCGCTTGTACGACTCGGCCGCGAGGCGCAGGTAGAGATCGCCGAGGTTCTCGTACGCGAGCGAGTAGCCCGGGTTCGATTGCGTCGCCGTGACGAGCGCGGTGCGCGCTTCGTCGTAGCGGCCATGCTTCGCGTAAAGCGCCGCAAGGTTGTTGTACGGCTCGGGCAGTTCGGGGTACGCCTGCGTGATCGCGACGAACTGCTGGATCGCGTCGTCATCGCGGTTCAGGCGGGCCAGCACGGTGCCGCGCTTGAACTGCGCCTGCACATCGTGCGGGTTCGATGCGATGCGCGCGTCGAGCTGCGCGAGCGCCTGCTTCCACTGCTTGCCGGCGATCGACGCGTCGATTTCGGGCGTGCCGTCGGCGGTGGCCGGGGCCTTCTGCGCATGCGCCGCGGGAGCCGCGAAAAGCGTCAGCGCGACGCCCATGACGGTGGTCGCAACGAGGGTCGCAGCGCTCTGCGCGCGGCCGCGATGAGGTTTCATAGGCGTAAATCGGAATGTTATACTCCGAGCCATTCTAACAAAACGTCTGCGCGTTCCGGCGAGCGTCAGACAGTCTTTCTTTGCCTCTCGTGGCCGTCACCGCTGTGCTTGCAGCCTGACCGCCCCATGTGATATCGAGGACGCTCGGCCTGGTGCCGCAGCAGATGGTCCGTCCGTTTCGCATGCTGGGCGAGCTTCGCCAGGGCGGTTTCCTTCGGCTCACGGTTCATCTCTATGGAATCACTGCGCATCTACAACACGCTCGCGCGTGACAAGCAAGTCTTCGTGCCGCGCCAGGCTGGCGAAGTGCGGATGTACGTATGCGGAATCACCGTATACGACTATTGTCACGTGGGCCACGCGCGCATGCTGGTCGTGTTCGACCTCGTCCAGCGCTGGTTGCGTGCGATCGGTTACCGGGTCACGTATGTGCGCAACATCACCGACATCGACGACAAGATCATCCGCCGCGCGGTCGAGAACGGCGAGACGATCAAGTCGCTGACCGACCGGTTCATCGGCGCGATGCACGACGATGAAAGCGCGCTCGGTATCCAGCGGCCCGACATCGAGCCGCGCGCGACCGAGTTCATCCCGCAGATGCTCGGCATGATCGAGACGCTCGAGACGAACGGCTACGCGTACCAGGCGACCGACGGCGACGTCAATTACTCGGTGCGCAAGTTCGCGAACTACGGGAAGCTGTCGGGCAAGTCGCTCGACGATCTGCGCGCGGGCGAGCGCGTCGCCGCGAACGACGCGAAGGAGGATCCGCTCGATTTCGTGCTGTGGAAACGCGCGAAGCCGGAGGATCCGGAAGGCACGTCGTGGGCGTCGAAGTACGGGATGGGGCGCCCGGGTTGGCACATCGAGTGCTCGGCGATGGGCTGCACGCTGCTCGGCGAGCATTTCGACATCCACGGTGGCGGGCAGGATCTGCAATTCCCGCACCACGAGAACGAGATCGCGCAGAGCGAAGGCGCGACCGGCCAGACGTTCGTCAATTACTGGATGCACAACGGCTTCGTGCAGGTCGACAACGAGAAGATGTCGAAATCGCTCGGCAACTTCTTCACGATCCGCGAAGTGCTCGAACGCTACGATGCCGAAGTCATGCGCTTCTTCATCGTGCGCACGCACTACCGTTCGCCGCTCAATTACAGCGACGTGCATCTCGACGATGCGCGCGCGTCGCTCACGCGTCTCTATACCGCGCTGAAAGATGTTGAAGCCGACACGCTCGCGCTCGACTGGAACGAGCCGCACGCGCAGCGATTCGCCGCCGCGATGAACGACGACTTCAACACGCCGGTCGCGGTGGCGACGCTGTTCGAGCTGGCGGGCGAGGTGAATCGCACGGGCGACGCATCGCTCGCGCGGCAACTGAAACAGCTGGCGGGCCTGCTCGGCCTGCTGGGCCGCGAACCGCGCGCGTTCCTGCAGCAGGCGTCCGGCGCCGCGCAGGCGGGCGGGCTCGCCGCCGACGAGATCGAAGCGAAGATCGCCGCGCGTGTCGCGGCGAAGCAAGCGAAGGACTATGCCGAAGCGGACCGGATCCGGGCGGAACTGCTCGAGACCGGTATCGCACTTGAAGACAAACCGGGCGGATCGACCGAATGGCGTCGCGTATGAGCGCGGTGCGTTCCACTGACCGATCCGTCAGGTAGGAGGCAAGATGGCAACGGCTAGAAAAGCGCCGGTCAGGCGCGCGACCCCGGTCGCCGCGCGTCCGGCAGCCAAGCGCGTGCCGCCGGCGAAGACGGACGCGACGCGCGCCGTGCCGAACGGCGCGCTCAACGGTCATGCGCCGCCGGCGGCGGTGCTGCCGGCCGCCGACGCGGCCCGCAAAGCCCGTGTGTCCGAAGCGGACGGCGAGGAGGTGGTCGTGCGTCCTGCATACTGGGACAAGGCATGCGCCGACCTCGTCAAGCGCGACCGGATCCTGAAGAAACTGATTCCGAAGTTCGGTCCCGCGCATCTCGTGAAGCGCGGCGACCCGTTCGTCACGCTCGCGCGCTCGGTCGTCGGCCAGCAGATTTCGGTGCCGTCCGCGCAGTCGCTGTGGGCGCGCATCGGGGATGCCTGTCCGAAGCTCGCGCCGCAGCCGGTGATCCGGCTCGGTGCGGACAAGCTGATCGCGTGCGGGCTGTCGAAGCGCAAGACGGAATACATCCTCGATCTCGCGCAGCATTTCGTGTCGGGTGCGCTGCACGTCGACAAATGGACGTCGATGGACGACGAGGACGTGATCGCGGAACTCACGCAGATCCGCGGCATCAGCCGCTGGACGGCCGAGATGTTCCTGATCTTCAACCTGTCGCGGCCCGACGTCCTGCCGCTCGACGACCCGGGCCTGATCCGCGCGATCAGCGTCAATTACTTCAGCGGGGAACCCGTCACGCGCAGCGAGGCGCGCGAGGTTGCCGCCAACTGGGAACCGTGGCGCACCGTCGCGACCTGGTATATGTGGCGCAGCCTCGATGCGCCCGACGCCGACGCCTGAGCGGCGGCTATCGGGTTTTAAACATCAATAGTTGAGAGTCGGTTTTGAGCGTCGCCCGCGCGGGTAGAATACGCGCTGCCGCAAGACCCAAGGATTCGAACACATGAAGACCACGTTTCTGGATTTCGAACAGCCGATCGCCGAACTCGAGGCCAAGATCGAAGAGCTGCGATTCGTGCAGGACGACTCGGCTGTCGACATTTCGGAAGAAATCGAGCGGTTGTCGAAGAAAAGCCAGCAACTGACCAAAGACCTCTACGCGAACCTGTCGCCGTGGCAGGTCTCGCAGATCGCGCGGCATCCGCAGCGTCCGTACACGCTCGATTACGTTGCGGAACTGTTTACCGATTTTCACGAGCTGCACGGCGACCGCGCATTCGCGGACGACGTGTCGATCGTCGGCGGGCTCGCGCGCTTCGGCGGCCATCCGTGCATGGTGATCGGTCACCAGAAGGGCCGTGACACGAAGGAGCGCGCCGCGCGCAACTTCGGGATGCCGCGTCCGGAAGGCTATCGCAAGGCCGAACGCCTGATGCGTCTCGCCGAGAAGTTCGGTCTGCCGATTTTCACGTTCGTCGACACGCCGGGCGCGTACCCGGGCATCGGCGCGGAAGAGCGCGGCCAGTCGGAGGCGATCGGCCGCAACCTTTACGTGATGGCCGAGCTGAAGACGCCGATCATCACGACGGTGATCGGCGAGGGCGGTTCGGGCGGCGCGCTCGCGATCGCGGTGGCCGACACGGTGATGATGCTGCAATTTTCGACCTACTCGGTGATCTCGCCGGAAGGCTGCGCGTCGATCCTGTGGAAGAGCGCCGCGAAGGCGCCGGAAGCAGCGGAAGCGCTGGGCCTGACCGCGCACCGCCTGAAGGCGCTCGGCCTGATCGACAAGATCATCAACGAGCCGCTCGGCGGCGCGCATCGCGATCCGAAGGGCATGGCTGCGCTGCTGCGCCGTGCGCTGGCCGATTCGCTGCGCCAGTTCCAGGGGATGAGCATCGATGCGCTGCGCGAGCGTCGCTTCGAGCGCCTGATGGCCTACGGCAAGTTCAAGGAAACCACGCCGGGCGCATGACCGGCTGCGTCCTCCAATCGCGCGCCGCTGCGTGCGCGTTCTCCTCGTGATTCCGCCCACCGAATTCTCCGCCGATCGCGTCGTTCTCGACGCGGTCGGCGTTGCGCTTTCCGGCATGCCGCCCGATGCACGCATCGCAATCGCGTACAGCGGCGGCCTCGACTCGACGGTGCTGCTCGATGCGGCCGTGCGCGTCGCGGGCGCGTCGCGCTGTGTCGCGCTGCACGTGCATCACGGGCTCAGTGCGAATGCCGACGCGTGGGTGGCGCATGCCGAGACCAGCGCCGCAGGGCTCGGTGTCGCGTTCGAATCGATGCGCGTCGACGTGCCGCGCGACAGCGGCCTCGGTGTCGAGGCAACGGCGCGCGAGCGGCGCTATGCGGCGCTCGACGAGATGTGCGAGCGCCACGGCGCGGCCGCGCTGTGGCTCGCACAGCATGCGGACGACCAGGCCGAGACGGTGTTGCTGCAGTTGTTGCGCGGCGCGGGGATCGCGGGGCTTGCCGCCATGGCGCCGCGTTACCGCCCTGACGGCGTGAGCGTCGAGCGGGTGCGCCCGCTGCTGCGACTGTTGCGTGCGCAACTCGAGCGCTATGCGACGCAGCACGATCTGGCGTGGATCGACGACGAATCGAACAACGACACGCGGTACGCGCGCAATGCGCTGCGCATCGACGTGCTGCCGGCGCTGGCCGTGCATTTCCCGGGCTTTCGCGACGCGCTCGGCCGCGCGGCCCAGCATGCGGCGGCCGCGCAGCGACTGCTCGACGATCTGGCCGAACTCGACTTCGCCGTTGCCGCGCGCGATGACGGGCGGGCACTGTCGCGCGACGCATTGGTCGCGTTCGACGACACGCGCGGCGCGAACCTGCTGCGCTTCTGGATGCGCCGGCTCGGCTTGCCGGGCGCGTCGGCTGCCCGGCTCGCCAACATGATGCGGCAGTTGCGTGCCACGCATGTCGCCCATGCGCTGCGCGTCGATCACGCGGGGCAATGCCTGCGCCTGTATCGCGATGTCGTCTACTGGGAAGCGGGCGACAGCAGCGAACCGGCCGATGACGGCGCCGGGAGCCCGCATCCGGAAGCGATGCTCGCGTGGGACGGGCAGGACGTCTGGCACCTGCCGGGGTGGCGCGGCACGTTCGTGTTCGCGCCGGCCGATGCGGGAAGCGCCGACGCGGTGCCGGAGGCGCTGCTGCGCGGCGCGCGGCTGGCGGCGCGTGCCCGCGCG